>DASTGE010000577.1:0-11133 GCA_035719405.1 Burkholderiaceae bacterium | reverse complement strand
CCGAATGTACCCGGCTTGCAAAGCCTCACTCATGTCATGAAGCGGCTCCGAAGATGGGTGGCCCCTGAAGGGGCGCCCTTCCTGCCTCAGGAAACATGGCAAGACATCCTTTCCACTGCCATTGCCAGGTGGAGTGGCCCGGACATGTACAAGACCTACGTCGACCTGCACGGGCTGTCGACGGTATCGCGAGGATTCCGGGAGGCAGTGTCAGGCCATCCCCGTTACGGCAATCTCCGTCGTACGGTCGACAGAGTCAATCGGCTCTTCAGTGAGACCGACGATATGAAACCTCTGCTCATCGAGCCCGAATCCTGCAACTCCGTCCTGCAATTGCTGTCGTTTCTGTCCCCGGCCCACCGAAACCGCCTCGTTGCTGCTGCGGTCGGACTGGAAAGTGACGAGGACAAGGCCGACGTCCTGTCCAGATTGAGCGATCGCGCGGCCTATTTTGAGAGAGGCAGCATTGAGACAATGCTCAATGCCGCGATCGCGCTGCGCGAACGCATGGAACAACCCCGCCGCATGCCGCCTCGTCAACCGCCACAGTGGATGATGGATACGGCTAGAGACCTCGGTTTCATCAGCCTCGCCGTATTGGGTTTCACCGCAGAACTTGCTCTCGAAAACGCCTTGAACCGCGCTTTTGGACCCAGCCCCAATGGCAGGAGAATCAACAGCAAGGAGTTCGACAACCTGGTCTTTGGCACGCTCCTGTACAGCAGCGCAAGGATTCTTTTGAGGTTGTCGGATATTCGCGTGCCAAGGCTGGGCAGGCCCGATCTGGCGCGCCTCTTTGCGCCCACATCGGTCAATTCGCATTTCGTCTACCATCCCGGCAAAGAAATGCTGGCCATGATGGGCAAGGCGCTCCGTGAAATGGATACCAGGCAGCGTAATCGCGTCATTGCGGCCATCCTCCGCAGTCGCGACGAAAGCGAAAGGGCAGCTGCTCTTGCCAGCCTCGGCCCCGTCATGGCTCTATTGACGCAAGCTCAACGTCGGCGCGTCATCGCCGCAGCAACCATCATGGGCACCCAGGGCGAACGCGCAAGCGCGCTGGCCGGATTGTCAGCAGGAATTTCTGATCTTGCCCAACCGCAGCGGGATCTCCTCGTCTCGGCGATCGTCGCGCTGGCCACCAGAAATGAGGAAAATTACGAAGATGACGGAATGCCGACAAAGATCGCGTTGGCTTGCCTCGGTTCAATGATGCAGTACTTGACCGAGGAACAAAAGGAAATGATCCTTGATGTCGCAAACAGCCCTTACAACGATATAGCCGTAGCGGCCTTCAAAGGCTTCTCGGTCGCAATGGGCGGGTTGACAATTCTGCAACGCGGGCGACTGCTTCAGTCTGGACTCGACGGCATAGCGCCTGAACATAAGGCGGACCGCGTGATCGCGCTGGTCGCGGGCATGCCTCATCTCGACGACCTGCAGTTCAACCGACTCCTCGAATCGTTAATCCAGATCACCGATCCCACAAGAAAATCCGAGGCGATTGCAGCAGCAGCGACCGTCATTCCCCACCTGGCCAATGATCGCCGCAACCGTCTTGCTTCCGCAGCGCTTGACATCCAAGACGAAGGGGCAAAGACACTTGCCCTCGCCGCCTTGGCAAAGCAAATTGCCCACCTGCACGAGCCGGAGTGCACGCTGGTCATCGAAGCGGCAAATGCGCTGGGCAACCCCTCGCTCCGTTGTCAGGCCCTCGGTGCGCTCGCTGCCGAAGTTCCTGAGCGTGTCTTCGAGTACGTCCGTAGCCTGCCGACCACCGTCCGGTATTCAGCAGTGGCCTCCTTGGCGACAAGAATGGACTCCCTCATCGAGAGTCAGCGCGCAGATCTCGTCGCCGACGCGGTCGCGATGGGCGGGCCGCGGGCACGCGATCTCGCGGCGCTCGGTCCTGGCGTTGCTCATCTGTCACGGCCGCAAAAAGACGCTCTGCTTGAAGCAGCGATAGGAATACCGGACGGCGAGGTCATGCTGGAGGCCCTGGCCGGACTTCATGCCTTGGCAGATGACCTGACCGACGAGCAGTTCGCGCATATCGAACGAACCCTGGCCAACCTCCGTGATGACGAAGACTTCCTTGGCCTTACGCTGCCTCAACTGAGTGCCATCATGCCCCAGCTGCGGCAGGAGCGGTGCGACCGCCTTCTGCAAGCCGTCTCGACAAGCCCGGACCGAGATCATGCGACAAGGGCAAGGTGTTTCCTCGAGGCCGCGAGAGCGACGACCGTCGCCAGGGAGTGGCAGCCCTGATGCCAAGGACGGCGGCACGCTGAACGATCGTGCTAAAAGGGCAGATCCACAGGAGACGCGATGGACCTCACCTTCACGCCCGAACAGATCGCCTTCCGGGAATTGATCCGACAATGGGTGGCCGAAAACCTGCCGCGCGACATCAGCCACAAGGTGCACCACGCACTGAGACTGTCGAAGGACGATCTGCAGCGCTGGGCGAAGATTCTGGGCAAGAAGGGCTGGCACGGCTACGGCTGGCCCAGGGAGTTCGGGGGACCGGGCTGGGACGCGGTTCAGCGCCACCTGTTCGAGGAGGAGTGCGCGTTGGCGGGCGCTCCGCGAGTCGTGCCCTTCGGCCCGGTGATGGTGGCTCCGGTGATCATGGCCTTCGGCTCGCCCGAGCAGCAGAAGCGCCACCTTCCGGGGATCATGAGCGGCGAGGTGTGGTGGTGCCAGGGCTACAGCGAACCGGGCTCAGGTTCGGACCTCGCGAGCCTGAAGACGCGTGCCGAGCGCCAGGGCGACAAATACATTGTCAACGGCCAGAAGACCTGGAACACGCTCGGCCAATACGCGGACTGGATCTTCTGCCTCGTGCGCACGAGCACCGAGGGCAAGCCGCAGACCGGCATCTCCTTCCTGCTGATCGACATGAAGTCGCCTGGCATCACCATTCGCCCCATCATCACCCTGGATGGGGAGCATGAAGTCAATGAGGTGTTCTTCGACAACGTCGAGGTGCCGGTCGAGGGCCTGATCGGCGAGGAGAACAAGGGCTGGACTTATGCCAAGTACCTGCTCGCCCATGAGCGCACCAACATCGCCGATGTGAACCGCGCCAAACGCGAGCTGGAGCGCCTGAAGCGCATCGCGAAGACCGAGGGCGTGTACGAGGACGGGCGCTTCCGCGATCAGATCGCACTGCTGGAGGTCGACATCGTGGCGCTGGAGATGATGGTGCTGCGAGTGCTCTCCGCCGAACAGGGTGGGCGCAAGCAGCTCGATGTGGCCGGGCTGCTCAAGATCCGCGGCAGCGAGATCCAACAGCGCTACACCGAGCTGATGATGCTCGCTGCCGGCCCATACAGCCTGCCTTTCATTCCCGAGGCGATGGAAGCCGGCTGGCAGGGCGACTCCGTGGCCGCTGCCTGGCTCGCCCCGTTGGCATCCACCTACTTCAATTGCCGAAAGACCACCATCTACGGCGGCTCGAACGAAGTGCAGAGAAACATCGTCGCGCAGGCTGTTCTTGGCTGAAGCCGAGAACAGCCTGCGCTCCGCGCGACAGGATTGCTCCCCCCGCCCCCTCCGAGAGGGGCACCAGTCAGAAGGACAATGAAAGATGGACTTCGAATTCAGTGACGAGCAGCAACAGCTGCGCGATGCCGTGCGGCGATGGGTGGACAAGGCTTATGACTTCGAGAAGCGGCGCGCCATCGTGAGGGCGGGAGGATTCGACCGTTCGACGTACGGCGAGATGGCGGCGCTCGGTCTTACCGGGCTGGTGATTCCCGAAGCACATGGTGGCATGGGGTTCGGGCCGGTCGAGGCAATGGTGGTGATGGAGGAACTGGGCCGTGGGCTGGTGATGGAGCCGCTCGCACAGGGCGCCCTCATCACTCCCACTGTGCTGGCTGCGGCGACAGGCGATGTGCAGGCAGCCTGGCTGCCGAAAATCGCCAGCGGCGATGCCCTGGTCGTGCTCGCGCTGCAGGAGCGCCAGGCGCGCTACCGGCTGAATCATGTCGAGACGCGGGCCGAACCGGCGGGCAACGGCTGGCGCTTGAGCGGCGCCAAGAGCATCGTCCCGGCCGGAGACACGGCCGACGCCCATGTAGTGCCCGCGCGAGTCTCGGGCGACCCCGACGACGCGGAGGGCATCGGCCTCTTTCTCGTCGAACGCGGGACGCAAGGCATTTCCACCCGCGGCTACCTGACGCAGGATGGCTCCCGTGCCGCGGAGGTCACGTTTGCCGCCAGCCCCGCGACGCTTCTCGTGGGTGCGGGCGCCGGGTACGGCGTGCTGGAGCAGGCCGTTGATGTCGGCATCGCGGCGCTGTGCGCGGAGGGGGTCAGCGTGATGGACAGGCTGTTCGCACTGACGGCCGAGTACCTCAATACACGCAAGCAGTTCGGCGTGCCCATCGCAAGTTTCCAGGCGCTTCGACACCGCATGGCCGACTGCAAGATGCAACTGGAGCTGGCACGTTCCATGAGCTACTTCGTGAACCTGAAGCT
This sequence comes from Burkholderiaceae bacterium, assembly GCA_035719405.1. GTDB lineage: Bacteria > Pseudomonadota > Gammaproteobacteria > Burkholderiales > Burkholderiaceae_C > CAMLIZ01. Next base: position 6,645 of record DASTGE010000577.1, on the reverse strand, counting down.
CGCGGACGATCCCGCCGCGCGCCGGCGCGCCGTCTCGCAAGCCAAGGTTCAGCTCGGCCAGTCGATGCGCTTCCTCGGCCAGCAGTGCATCCAGATGCACGGCGGCATCGGAGTCACCGATGAATACATTGGGAGCCATTACTTCAAGCGCCTGACCTGCATGGAGATGACCTTCGGCGACACCCTTCACCACCTCGGTGAGGTCAGCGCGCGGATGCAGGACAAGGCCGGGGTGTTCGTGTAGTCATGCGGCATGGGGAGGTTATGTCGAGGCCGCTGCACCCCGGTGCACTCACCGATGTCGAGGGACTGAAGGTCGGCCACTGGACCAGCTCCCAGCGGCCCACGGGTTGCACCGTCGTGCTGTGCGAGCAAGGCGCGGTCGCGGGCGTCGATGTCCGTGGCGCGGCGCCCGGAACACGGGAGACAGATCTGCTGGAGCCCGACAACCTCGTGGAGAAAGTCCATGCGGTGCTGCTTACGGGCGGCAGTGCCTTCGGTCTCGACGCTTGCGGCGGCGTCATGCGCTGGCTCGAAGAACGCGGCCACGGGCTTGAAGTCGGCGATGCGCGCGTGCCCATCGTGCCCGCGGCCGTGCTGTTCGACCTCTGGCCCGGCGAGGGACGCATCCGGCCCGATGCAGAAGCAGGTTACTCCGCGTGCGAGACGTCATCGGCCGGCCCGCCGGCACAGGGCTCGGTCGGCGCGGGCGCGGGGGCGCGAGTAGGCAAGCTGTTCGGTATCGAACGGGCGATGCGCGGCGGCATTGGCACTGCTTCGATCGTGGTCGACGGCATCAGCATCGCGGCGATGGTCGCCGTGAATGCGGTGGGTGATGTCATCGACCCTGCCAGCGGTCGCGTACTGGCCGGCGCGCGAGCAGGCGACGGACGAACCCTCCTGGGCAGCACCTCCGCAATGATGCGAGGCGAGAAGCCGGCCTCGCCGTTGACGGCGGGCGCGAACACCACGATTGGCGTGGTCGCTACCGACGCGTCGCTGACGAAGGCGCAGGCCAGGAGATTGGCCAGCATGTCCCACGACGGCCTGGCGCGCAGCATCGACCCCGTACACACGATGACCGACGGCGACACCATCTTCGCGCTCGCGACCGGCAGGGCTGCGCCCGGATCGACCCACTTGACCGTATTGGGCGCGTTGGCCGCTCGCGTCACCGCACTTGCTGTATGCAACGCCGTCGCGGCCGCCACGGGGCTTCCCGGCCTTCCGGCCGAGCGTGACCTCTGACATGCAGCTCGCGCGTTTGCTGTTCACCCAGGGCTTTGGCACACGTCGCGAATGCGAGGCGCTGGTGCGGGCAGGCGAGGTGCGGGTCGGGGGCCAGGTGGTCGACGACCCGGGTGCCGGGTTCGACGCCGACGCGCTTCAATTCGAGGTCCACGGACAGCGATGGACATATCGTGAGAAGGCCCTCGTCATGCTGCACAAGCCGGTCGGCTATGAGTGCTCGCAAAAGCCGTCCGCATGGCCCAGCGTCCTCGGCCTGCTGCCATCTCCTCTGAGAGGCCGGGGCGTGCAGCCCGTCGGCCGGCTCGATCAGGACACGACGGGACTGCTGCTGCTCACCGACGACGGAGGACTGCTGCATCGGCTCACCTCCCCCAAACGTCATGTGCCAAAGGTCTATCTCGCCCGGACCGCCGGGCCTGTGACGCCTGAGCAGGTCGAGGGCCTTCTCCAAGGCGTCGTGCTTCACGACGATCCGCGGCCGGTGCACGCGGCGGCGGCAGCACGCATGGACGAAGACGCCATTGAACTCACACTGACCGAAGGCCGCTATCACCAGGTCAAGCGCATGATCGCCGCGGTCGGCAACCGGGTCGTTGCGCTGCATCGCAGCCGCTTCGGCGGCCTTTGCCTGCCGCCAGACCTGACGCCGGGACAATGGTGTTGGGTGGAGCACCCGGACACGATCTTCTCGCCGTCCCGGTGATCGCCCTTCCTCCGCGCCCGAGGAAGAAGCGTCCGAAAGAAGCGCCCGGCGAGGCGCACCTGATAATCGCCGCATGCGAGTGTTCCGCGGCTTCCATCATCCTGGGATCGCACCCGCCTGTGCGCTGACCATCGGCAACTTCGACGGCGTGCACCGGGGCCACCAGGCGATGCTGGCGTTGCTGATCAACGAGGCACGCCACCGTGGCATACCCAGTTGCGTGCTCACCTTCGAGCCACACCCCAAGGACTTCTTTGCCCGTCGAACGGGAAAGCCGTCGGGCGCGCCCGCACGCATTGCGACGCTGCGCGACAAGCTCGCGGAACTCGAACGCTGCGGCATCGACCAGACCATCGTTCTTCGCTTTGACCAGCGTCTCGCAGCGCTGTCGCCGGAAGGCTTTATCAAGGAGGTGCTGGTCGAGGGCCTGCATGCCCGCTACGTCCTCGTGGGCGACGACTTCCGCTTCGGTGCAAAACGCGCAGGCGATTATCAGATGCTCGATGCCGCCGGCTCCGCGCACGGCTTCGACGTGGCGCGCATGATGAGCTACGAGGTGCACGGCCTGCGCGTCTCCAGTTCCGCGGTGCGCGAGGCACTCGACGCCGGCGACATGGAGCGTGCAGCCGCCCTGCTCGGCCGACCGTACAGCATCAGCGGGCATGTCGTGCATGGTCGCAAGCTCGGTCGGGAGCTGGGGTTCCCCACGCTCAACCTTCGCTTCGCCCACCAGCATCCAGCGGCATGCGGCATCTTCGTGGTACGGGTGCTGGGGCTGGTCGCCGAGCCTCTTCCCGGCGTCGCCAGCCTGGGCGTGCGTCCGACGGTCGAAGACAGCGGCAGAGTCCTGATGGAAGCGCACTGCCTTCGCTGGCCCGAACAGTTGTCGCTGGAGGCCGGCTACGGCCGCTGCATGCGAATCGAGCTGCTGCACAAGCTGCACGATGAGCGGCGTTATCACTCCCTTGCCGAGTTGCGTGCCGGAATCGCCGACGACGAATTGCAGGCCAGGGCGTGGCTGGCCGGACGCTCGCTCGCGTAGAGCCAGATTCAAAACCGCCGAGCGATCCCGCCGTTCAAGCCCCATCCAAAAGGCCGTCGGCTCAGGGGGCTGTCGGCTGCCGGCCCAAGCTGACGGCTGGCCGAGACGCCCCAGAACGCGATCCAGGTGTCGCCGAATTCGGTACGCCAGCCCGTGCCGTACGAAATGTCCCGCAGGCCGGCCCCCGGCCGGTACTCCGGGTATCCCGTGCGGGCCGACTCCCCGGGCGACACGCCATAGCGGCGGATCATGTAGGTCGCGCTTGCGGCGCTGATCGAGGCACTGTTGCTCCAGGTCGTGCGCGGGCTCACCTGCGCGTCACGGACGACGCCGAGATCCATCAGCTGGCCCTGTCCGCGACCGAGCAGGTCGGTGCTCAAGCCGAGCCCGAGTCGCCATCGCGCAGCGCCGGGTGCACTCGGCAGGATCCACGTCGCACTCATGCGGCCGAGCAGCGTCGGACGCACGTCCTCGATCCCAGAAAGCGCGGAGCTGGTCGAGGACTTACGACCGCGATCGATCCGAAGCGCGAGGTTGAGCCTGAAGTCCTGTCGCTGCAGCAGGTCCCCACTCAAGCCGCGGAACACCTCGTCCGAACGCCGGGTGACGAAGGCGCTGGTGGTGCTCACCGAGTAGCGACCGTAGCGGAGGAAGAAGCCCGGATCCGCGTGCAGGCGACGGCGCGCTCCGCCCGCGTACTCGGGCTGGTACGTCGCAACCACGCCCAAGGCTCCCTCCAGCTTGGGCTGTGGTGAAGAAGGCAAGTCCGGCTCGGCCCCGAACACCCCTGCGGTCATCACGCACGATGACACGCCGATCGCAATCTGCCACTGCATCCGACCATTTTGCCGTCGCTACAATAAAAAGCATGCTCCGCGTCACGCAACAGGACTTCCTGTCGCCCTCGATCCTCACGCCGCACACCCACACGCGGCGGGAGACCACGCGAAGCCGAATTTGAAGCCTGCCGTGCTCGAAGGCCCGCATCGGGCCACGGCCCGCGCTCAAAACGCGGCAGAGCCGCCCGCAGCTTGAAAGGGCGGGCGGCCATCTCCTCTCTCGCGAGCCATCCATTGTGAACGCCAAGACCGACTATCGCGCGACGCTTAACCTGCCCGACACATCGTTTCCCATGCGCGGCGATCTTGCCAAGCGCGAACCCGGCTGGGTGCAGGCCTGGGAAGACAAAGGCATCTACCAGCGGCTGCGCGACGCGCGCCGCGGAGCTCCCAAGTTCGTGCTCCACGATGGCCCGCCCTACGCCAACGGGCAGATCCACATGGGCCACGCGGTCAACAAGATCCTCAAGGACATGATCGTCAAGGCGCGGCAGCTTGCCGGGTTCGACGCGCTGTATGTCCCCGGCTGGGATTGCCATGGCCTGCCCATTGAGAACCAGATCGAGAAGACCTACGGCCGCCACCTGCCGCGAGACGAGGTGCAGGCCAGGAGCCGCGCCTACGCCACGGAGCAGATCGCACAGCAGATGGCTGACTTCAAGCGCCTCGGCGTGCTCGGCGACTGGGAGCGGCCCTACCGCACGATGGACTTCGGCAACGAGGCAGGCGAGATCCGCGCGTTGAAGCGGGTGATCGAGCGCGGCTTCGTCTATCGCGGCCTGAAGCCGGTGTACTGGTGCTTCGACTGCGGCTCGTCACTTGCCGAGTTCGAAATCGAGTATGCCGACAAGACATCGCCGACAGTCGACGTTGCGTTTCTTGCCGCGCAGCCACAGAAGCTGGCCGAAGCGTTTGGCCTGCCCTCGCTCGAGAAGGACGCCTTCGCCGTCATCTGGACCACGACGCCGTGGACCATCCCCGCCAACCAGGCGCTCAACCTCAACCCGGGCCTCGAGTATTCGCTGGTCGACACTCCGCGCGGAATCTTGTTGCTCGCTTCTGCGCTGGTCCAGCGCTGCCTCGAGCGCTATGGGCTGCAAGGCCGGGTGCTGAGCACGGTGAAGGGAAAGAAGCTGGAAGGCCTGGAGTTTCATCATCCGTTGGCGGGCGCGCATCCGGGCTATGACCGCCTGAGCCCGGTCTACCTTGCCGATTACGCCACCGCAGAAGACGGTACCGGCATCGTGCACTCGGCGCCTGCATATGGTGTCGAGGACTTCAACTCCTGCACGGCACACGGGATGAGACAAGACCAGATTCTCAATCCCGTGCAGGCCAACGGCGTGTATGAAGACGCGCTCCCGCTCTTCGGCGGAGAAAGCATCTGGAAGGCGAATCCGCACATCGTCAAGGCCCTGGATGCTGCCGGCCGACTGCTTGCGTCGTCCAAGCTGCAGCACAGCTATCCGCACTGCTGGCGCCACAAGACGCCCGTGATCTACCGTGCCGCGGCCCAATGGTTCGTGCGCATGGACGAGGGTGAAGGCGTGTTCACGGTCGACAAGGCGCCGAAGACGCTGCGGCAGATCGCGCTCGAGGCGATCGAGCAGACCAGCTTCTATCCAGAAAACGGCAAGGCACGACTGCGCGACATGATCGCCAACCGGCCTGACTGGTGCATCAGCCGCCAGCGCAACTGGGGCGTGCCGCTGCCCTTCTTCCTGCACAAGGAAAGCGGCGAGCTGCATCCCGAGACACTGCGGCTGATTGACAAGGCCGCCGAGTTGATCGAGCAGGGCGGCATCGAGGCGTGGTCAAAGCTCGACGCGAGTGAATGGCTGGGCAGCGAGGGCGAGCATTCGGCCGAGTTCTATCGCAAGAGCAACGACATCCTCGATGTGTGGTTCGACTCGGGCTCGACATTCTTCCACGTGCTGCGCGGCTCGCATCCCGGCGGCAGCCATGAGCAGGGGCCGGAGGCCGACCTCTACCTCGAAGGCCATGATCAGCATCGCGGCTGGTTCCATTCGTCGCTGCTGATCTGTTGCGCCATCGAAGGACGGGCGCCATACCGCGGCCTGCTCACTCACGGCTTCACGGTCGACAGCCAGGGCCGCAAGATGAGCAAATCGCTCGGCAATGGCGTCGACCCGCAGGAGACCTGCAAGAAGCTGGGCGCCGAGATCATCCGCTTGTGGGTCGCCGCGAGCGACTACTCGGGCGACATCGCCGGCGACGACAAAATCCTCGCCCGCGTGGTCGACAGCTATCGCCGCATCCGCAACACGCTGCGCTTCCTGCTCGCCAATACCAGCGACTTCGATTTCGAGAAAGACGCCGTGCCCCTCGGCGAGTTGCTGGAGATCGACCGCTATGCACTGGCCCGGGCCGCGGAATTGCAGGCCGAGGTGCTCGCGCATTACGACGTCTACGAGTTCCATCCGGTGGTTGCCAAGCTGCAGGTCTACTGCTCGGAAGACTTGGGCGCGTTCTACCTGGACGTGCTCAAGGATCGCCTCTACACGACCGCACCGGACTCGCATGCACGCCGCAGCGCGCAGACGGTGCTCTGGCACATCACCCACGCGATGCTGCGCTGGATGGCGCCGTTCCTGAGCTTTACCGCCGAGGAGGCGTGGCAGGCATTCGGAAACGGCGAGACCATCTTTGCACAAACCTACTGGCGCTTCCCGCAGACCGACCGCATGCTGCTGCCGAAGTGGCAGCGCATCCGCGAGGTGCGCGAGGCCGTCAACAAGGAAATCGAAAAGCTCCGCGAGGCGGGAGCAGTGGGCTCCTCGCTGCAGGCC
>DASTGE010000576.1:0-3689 GCA_035719405.1 Burkholderiaceae bacterium | reverse complement strand
CACCACTTCGCGCATCGCGGCCACCTTGGTGTTGGCGATGGAAAAGCGCGAGTCGTTGAAGATGACCACGCCTGTACGGCGACCGGGCGCGGGCAGGACGGCCGCCGCGGCCACGCGTGCCACGGCCTGCGGGTCGGTCGTCACGTTCAGCCTGATCGCCATGCCGGGCAGCGGGCCCGGCGCGGCAGCGACGTGCCAACCGATGATCATCGTCCGGGGCTGGGCCTCGCGCCGGTAGAAGGCCTCGAACTCCTCCGCGTCGGAGCCACAGACAGCGAGCGCATCGGCACCCGATGCCATTCCATCCCGCCACGCACTCACCCGCCCACTGCGCGTGCCCCCGGCGTTGAAGATCTTCAGCCTCCAGCCGATCTCGCCGGCAGCCTCGCGCATGCCCATCGCAACCCCGAGAACGCCCCCATTGCGAAGGTCTTCGGCAAGCACCGCCACCACCTTGCCCGCAGCCGCCCGGGGCCCCGACGTGGGCCCCGACCACGGCTCGTCCACCGGAGCAGGCGTGGCTTTCAAAGACTGCATGAAAGCACCCGTCGCGAGGCCTAGGCAGGCCGTTCGACGCGAGCAAGTCATGCCGTCGAGATGAAGAGCGTCCAACGGCACCCCCAAGTGCACCCCCAAGTACGGCGCTTTCACCGTCCCTCGCCTCTCGATGCCTGGCGACCGGCTCATGAACGCCTGCGCCTTGCGAGTGAAGCGACGCCTCGCCGCCCGGCGAGGAGAAATAACCTTACCGCTCGCCGGACGCTTGTCCAGCGCATAACGGTCGGGACAAACCCTATCGATTTGCGATCACGTCCGCAGGCGCCTGCACCAGCTCGATCAGCACGCCTTCCCCGCCGATCGGAAACTCGCCGCTGCCCTTGGGGTGGATGAAGCAGATGTCGTGTCCGGCGGCTCCCTTGCGAATCCCGCCCGGGGCGAAGCGCACCCCGTGCGCCGTCATCCACTCCACCGCCTGCTTCAGGTCGTCGACCCACAGGCCGACGTGATTGAGCGGCGTCGCGTGCACGGCCGGCTTCCTGTCAGGATCCAACGGCTGCATCAGGTCGACCTCGACCGCATTCGGCCCCTCGCCGAGCAGGCAGATGTCCTCATCGACGTTCTCGCGCTCCGAGACGAAGGTGCTCTTGACGGTCAGGCCGAGCACGTCGACCCACAGTGCCTTCAGCCGTTGCTTGTCGGGGCCGCCGATCGCGATCTGTTGGACGCCAAGGATGCGGAAAGGTCTGCTGTCGCTCATGGCGTCACTGGAAACTCATGATGGGTTGGTCGACCGCCAGGCTTTCGCCCGGCCGGGCAAGGATCTCGCTCACGACACCGTCCTGCGTGGCGGTGAGAATGTTCTCCATCTTCATCGCCTCCACCACCGCCAGGCGCTCTCCCGCCTGCACCGCCTGCCCCGGCTGCACGGCCACCTGGACCAGCAATCCGGGCATTGGCGACAGCAGCAGTTTGCTCGTGTCCGGTGGCGGCTTGTGCGGCATCAGGCGCGCCAGTTCCGCGCTGCGCGGCGTGAGCATCAAGGTCTCGATGCGCGAGCCGTTGTGCATCACGCTCACCCACACGCCGTGGCGCTCGATCTGCGCGGTGAACGGCCGTCCGTTGTAGGTGCCGCTGGCGCGAATGGTGCCGAAGCGCCAGTCCTTGGCGATGTCGTAACGGCGGCCGTCGACCGTCACGCTGAGGCTGCCATTCATCTGCAGCTTGACCGGCCGGTACTGGTGCGCCCCGTCGCGCCCCTTGACGATCACCACGAAGTCCTCGCCGATCTGCACGCCGTGCCCAGGCAACTGTCCGCTGATTCCCGCCGCGCGCTCCAGATAACGTCGATTCACCGCCGCGGCCAGCGCGACGAGAAAGTCCGGGTCTTCGTGCGGCACGTCCTCCGCGTGGAAGCCCTTGCCGTAATGCTCGGCGATGAAGCCCGTATTGAAGTCTCCCGCCACGAACTTCGGATGCGCGAGCAACGCGGACTGAAAGGGAATGTTGCTTGCAATTCCGCGTATGACGAACGCATTGAGCGCGGCGCGCATTCGCGCAATGGCATCTTCGCGATCCAGGCCGTGCACGATCAGCTTAGCGATCATCGAGTCGTAGTACATGGGAATCTCCCCGCCCTCGTACACGCCCGTATCCACCCGTACACCGCCGCCTTCGGGCACCGGCATCGCCGCCTCCATCGTCTGCGGCGGCGGCTGATAGCGTACAAGCCGCCCGGTGGAAGGCAGGAAGTTGCGGAACGGATCCTCCGCATTGATGCGGCACTCGATGGCCCAGCCCTGGCGCTGCACGTCCTTTTGCGTGAAGGGAAGCTCCTCGCCTGCCGCGACGCGAATCATCAGCTCGACAAGATCCAGCCCCGTGATGCACTCGGTCACCGGATGCTCCACCTGCAGCCGCGTGTTCATTTCGAGGAAGTAAAAGCTCTGGTCCTTGCCGACCACGAACTCCACCGTTCCGGCGCTCTGGTACCTCACGGCTTTGGCCAGGGCCACCGCCTGCTCGCCCATCGCGCGCCGCGTCTCCTCGCTGATGAAAGGCGACGGGGCCTCCTCGATCACCTTCTGGTGACGGCGCTGGATCGAGCACTCGCGCTCCCACAGATACACCACATTGCCGTGCGCATCGCCCAACACCTGGATCTCGATGTGGCGCGGCTCCTCGACGAACTTCTCGATGAAGACCCGATCGTCGCCGAAGCTCGCCCGCGCCTCGTTGCGGCACGACGTGAAGCCCTCGAACGCCTCCTTGTCGTCGAAGGCCACCCGCAAACCCTTGCCCCCGCCGCCGGCACTGGCCTTGATCATCACCGGATAGCCGATCTCCTTCGCAATGCGCACCGCCTGATCGGCCGAATCGATGGCGTCGTTGTAGCCGGGAATGGTGTTGACGCGCGCCTCATTGGCAAGGCGCTTCGAGGCGATTTTGTCGCCCATGGCCGCGATGGAATAATGCTTCGGGCCGATGAAGACAAGGCCTTCGTCCTCGACGCGCCTGGCGAACTCCTCGTTTTCGGAAAGAAAGCCGTAGCCGGGGTGAATGGCCTGTGCGCCCGTCTCTTTCGCGACGGCGAGGATCTTGTCGGCCACCAGATACGACTCGCGACTCGGCGCGGGACCGAGCAATACCGCCTCGTCGGCGAGTTCGACATGACGCGCGTCCTTGTCCGCCTCCGAATAGACGGCCACCGTTGCGATGCCGAGCTTCTTCGCCGTCTTGATGACACGACAGGCGATCTCACCTCTGTTGGCAATGAGGATCTTCGTGAACATCGCGACCTCACAACGGAATGTTGCCGTGCTTGCGCCACGGGTTGTCGAGCTTCTTGTCGTGCAGCATGGCCAGCGAACGGCAAATGCGCCTGCGCGTCTCGTGCGGCTGGATCACGTCGTCAATGAAGCCACGCGCTCCTGCAACAAAGGGATTGGCAAAGCGCGCCTTGTACTCCGCTTCGCGGGCCGCGAGCTTGGCGGGATCGTTCTTGTCTTCCCGGAAGATGATCTCGACCGCGCCTTTCGCACCCATCACCGCGATCTCCGCATTGGGCCAGGCGAAATTGACGTCGCCTCGCAGGTGCTTGGAACTCATCACGTCATAAGCTCCACCATAGGCCTTGCGCGTGATCACCGTCACCTTCGGCACGGTCGCTTCCGCAAAGGCATAAAGCAGCT
>DASTGE010000575.1:0-3664 GCA_035719405.1 Burkholderiaceae bacterium | reverse complement strand
GCCACCCGCGCGCCCGGGGCGAGGGCGTCGCCGAGTTGGGCCAGCACGCGCATCGCTCCCAGCACGTTGGTGTGCATGACCGAGTCGAAATCAGCCTCGGCCGGCGAATCGAGCCCCGCAGTGTGCGGCCCATAGACGCCCGCGCAGAACAGGCTCACGTCGAACTGGCTGCCGTCGATTCGCCAGCCCAGGCCGGCCGCGCTCGCTGCATCGGACACATCGAGCAAGAAGGCATGCGCACCCAGGTCGCGCAGGCGCTGCATGCCGGCCTCGTCGCGTGCGGTCGCCATGACGGCGTGGCCCTCGTCGCGATACTGCCGGACGAATTCCAGCCCGATGCCGCGAGAGGCGCCGATCACGAGCACGTGCATTCGTCCAGGCCCCACCATGCAGGATCAGACGCGTTCGAGCGCCAGTGCTGTCGCCTCCCCGCCGCCGATGCACAACGCGGCCACACCCTTCTTCAGTCCGCGCCGGCGCAACGCGCCTAACAGCGTGACCACGATGCGCGCTCCCGACGCGCCGATCGGATGTCCCAGTGCGACCGCGCCGCCGTGCACGTTCACGATCTCGTGCGGCAGCTTGAACTCGGCCATCGCCGCCATCGTGACCGCCGCGAAAGCCTCGTTGACCTCCCAGAGGTCGACGTCCTTCGCGTCCCAGCCCACCTTCTTCAGCACCTTCTCGATCGCGCCGATCGGTGCGGTGGTGAACCAATTGGGGGCCTGCGCGTGCACCGAATGGCCGAGGATCCGGGCCACGGGCACGAGCCCGCGTTGCGCCGCCGTCGACTCCCGCATCAACACGAGGGCCGCGGCGCCGTCCGAAATGCTGGAGGCGCTGGCAGCGGTGATGGTGCCGTCCTTCTTGAACGCAGCCTTCAGGCCAGGGATCTTGTCGAGCCTCGCCTTGAACGGCTGTTCGTCGAACTTGACGACCGTCTCGCCCTTCGGTCCGGTGAGGGTGACGGGAGCCATTTCCCAGTCGAAGCTTCCGTCTTCGTTGGCCTTCTTCGCACGCTCGGTGGAAGCGATGGAGAACCGGTCCATCGCTTCGCGCGTGAACTGGTACTTGGCAACGCACTCCTCGGCGAACACGCCCATCGCCTTGCCTCGCTCGTAGGCGTCTTCGAGGCCGTCGAGCGCCATGTGGTCGTAGAACGCAGTCGCGCCGTACTTCACGCCCTTGCGTACGAAGCTCAGGTGAGGAGCGTTGGTCATGCTCTCCATGCCGCCGGCGACCATCACGTCGGCGCTGCAGGCCTTGAGCACGTCGTGGGCGAACATCATCGTGCGCATGCCCGAGCCGCACATCTTCGACAGCGTCACCGCACCCGCGGAGTCCGGCAGGCCGGCACGACGCGCGGCCTGCCGGGCCGGCGCCTGGCCCTGGCCCGCCATCAGGCAGTTGCCCATCAGCACCTCGTCGACGGCGTCGGCCGGTACGCCGGCGCGATCGACAGCGGCCTTGATCGCGATCGCCCCCAGCTCCCATGCCGAGAGCGAGGAGAAGTCGCCGAGGAGACCTCCGATGGGAGTGCGTGCGGCGGAGACGATGACGATGGGGTCTGACATGGGAACTCCTTTGGGTCAGGGGAAAGCGGCTCAAGCCACGGCCAGGTCGGCCTTCGACCTCGGCCGCCTTTGCACCACGAACCGCTTGGTGGTGTCGTAGGGAAACACGTCGTGCACATACCCCGCGAGAATCCGCTCCTTGTGCAGTTGCCAGAAGGCAGGGTCGAGCAGGTCGGCATGGTGTTTCATGAAGACCTCGCGGATCTTGCCGTGGCCGAGCAGGAACGGTCCGAAGGTTTCGGGGAACACGTCATGCCGACCCACCGCGTACCAGGGCTCGTCCGACATTTCGTCCTCGGGGGTCGGCGGCGGGGGCACACGGCGAAAGTTGCAGTCAGTCAGGTACTCGATCTCGTCATAGTCGTAGAAGACGATCTTCCCGTTGCGGGTGACGCCGAAGTTCTTGAACAGCATGTCGCCCGGGAAGATGTTGGCCGCGACCATGTCCTTGATCGCGTTGCCGTACTCGACGATGGCGTGCTCGATCTGCTCGGGCGTGGCTTCGGCGAGATAGATGTTGAGCGGCACCATGCGTCGCTCGATGTACACATGCTCGATGACGATCGCATCGTCCTCCTCGGCGACAAGGCTGCCGCACTGGGCCTTCAGCTCGGCGATCAGTTCGTCGTCGAACCTGTTCCGGGGAAAGGCGACGTTCGAATACTCCAGCGTGTCGGCCATGCGGCCGACGCGATCATGCGTCTTGACGAGGAAGTACTTGGCCTTGATCTGCTCGCGCGTCGTGTCCTTCGGCGGAGGAAAGGAGTCTTTGATGACTTTGAACACGAACGGGAACGATGGCAGGTCGAAGACCAGCATCACCATGCCCTTGATCCCCGGCGCAATGCGGAACTTGTCGCTCGAATGCCGCAGGTGGTAGAGGAAGTCGCGATAGAAGAGGTTCTTGCCCTGCTTGTGCAGGCCGATCGCGGCGTAGAGCTCCGACCGCGGCTTGTGCGGCATCAGACTGCGCAGGAACTGCACGTACGCCGCCGGGATTTCCATTTGCACCATGAAATAGGCGCGGGCGAAGCTAAACACCGCTTGCAGCTCGTCCTCGGCCTGCAGCACGGTGTCGATGAACAGCTGGCCGCGCGAGTTATGCAGGATCGGCAGCGCGAAGGGAGTTTCCTTGAAGCCATTGACGATCTTGCCGATGATGTAGGCGCCTTTGTTGCGGAAGAACAGCGACGACAGCACCTGGATCTGGAAGTTGGTGCGAAGCCGTACTCCCGCGAACGCCTCGCGCAGCGCGCCCATCACCTGGTCGATGTCGCGCCCGAGGTCCTCGAACTCGCGCTCGAGCTGGAAGTTGTGGACGATGCGGGTGAGCGTCTCGTGCAGGGTGTCGCGCGTGGGGTAGTAGGCGCGGTAGGTCGGCTGCGCCGCGGGCTCGTCGTTCTCGATGTACTCGGTGGACACCGCCGGACGCACGAAGATGAAGTCGTTGCGGAAGTAGCTGCGGTGCAGGATCTTGGTGGTCACCGAGTTGAAGAAGGTCTCCGCCAGCTCGGGCTGGTGGTGGTTGATGAGCAGGCCGATGTAATGCAGCTTGACCTGGTGCCACACATCCATCGGCAGCTCGCTCGCGCGGAATTCGCGCTGCAGCCGCTCGGCCCCCTCGTCGACACGCTTGTCGTAGAACTCGATCCGCTCGCGCTGCGCCCGTTGCTGAGCCTTCCAGTCGGCAGCCTCGAAGCGCTCCTTGGCGTGCCGATTGGTCTCGCTGAAAAGCCGGTAGTGGCGGTCGAATCCTTCCAGCATGGCCCGTGCGATGGCGAAGGCGCGCGGGTCGGTGAGCTGGTGGGGGAACATGGCTTTCACGCCCGCGCGTCCTGCGCCTCGCTCGTGTCCCGGGGCGCCGCTTCCTCGTGTCGGCGCTTGAGCGCGACCAATGCTGCCTCGTAGGCTTCGTGCACGCCTTCCAGGCTGGCGACGGTCATGCTCAAGTCCTGCAGCAGCCCGTTGTGCAGGCCGTAGACCCACCCGTGCACGACCACCGTCTGGCCCCGCCGCCATGCGTCCTGGACGACAGTCGTGCGGCACACATTGAGCGACTGCTCCAGCACATTCAGCTCGACCAGCGCCTC
>DASTGE010000574.1:0-2974 GCA_035719405.1 Burkholderiaceae bacterium | reverse complement strand
CAGTTGATAGCTCAGCGCAACGAGCCACGGCCGGCATCAAGACTGCCGGCCAGTCCCGCGGATCTGATGTTGCGGATGGTCAACCACATCGTCGACAGCTACCTGGACCTGCGACGCCTCCTGTCGAGGCAGTTCGGGAAGCTGCAGAGCGAGCTACTGGACAAAGCCGCCCGGGTTCATGACTGGCACGCGCTGCTGGATGCGCGCAGCTCGCTGCACTTGCTGGAAGAAACATGCGAAGACCAGCGAAGCGCAGTGCAGGAGTGGATCGACGGGCTCGATGAGTTGCCCCCTCCCGACAATCCACACGCCGGGCGGGAGCGCGAGCTGCTGCGCGTGCGCTCGCGCGATGTGCTTGAGCACATCGAGCGCGTGTTAAGCCATGTACGAAGGCTGGAATCGTCGGCGGAAGCGGCCGTCCAAATGCACTTCTCGGCCATCGGGCAGCGCACCAACGACATCATGCGGACGCTGACAGTGCTCACAGCGATCTTCCTGCCTTTGAACCTGATCACCGGCATCTTCGGCATGAACTTCGATACGCTGCCGCTCATTCACCGTCAAACGGGCTTCTGGATCGCCGCGGGCGTCATGGTCGCCGTAGGTATCGCCCTGGGCTTGTACTTCTGGCGCAAGCGATACCTGGGCTTGCACGGGAAGCTATAGCGGGCCGCGATGTCGGAAGCGTTCATGCCTTGCCTTTCGTGCCCCTGCCTCCCGAACGCTCCCGACCCGCATACGGATCCTCGAACCCCAGCAGCGTCATCAGCTCACTCTCACGCGCTTCCATGACCCGCGCATCACGGGCCTTCTCGTGGTCGTAGCCTTGCGCGTGAAGGGTCCCGTGGACGAGCAGATGAGCGTAGTGGGCAGCGAGGTCGATCGTCTGCTCCCGCGCCTCGCGCTCGACGACCGGAGCCGCGAGAACCAGGTCGGCCACCACCACAGGCTGATGCTGGTAGTCGAAAGTGAGTACGTTCGTGGCGTAGTCCTTGCGCCGATACTCGCGGTTCAAGGCCTTCCCTTCGTCCGCACTGACGACACGCACGGTGATCTCGGCCGGACGCTCCAGCGCAGCGCGGATCCAGCGCGCGACTTTGTGCCGGGGCAGCAGCGCGCGATGCGAGGCGTCGGCGAACTGCAACGACAGTGCGAGGGACGGTTTCATGCAGAGCTCGGCTTGGCCGCCGCCTCATAGGCTTCGACGATACGTGCGACAAGCGGATGACGCACCACATCGGCCGCCGTGAAACGCGTGATCGCGATGCCGGGCACGCGCTTGAGGATCCGCTCTGCCTCCACCAGCCCGCTGGTCACGCCTTTGGGCAGATCGATCTGACTCACGTCACCCGTGACCACGCATTTGCTGCCGAAGCCCATGCGCGTGAGAAACATCTTCATTTGCTCCCTCGTCGTGTTCTGCGCCTCGTCCAGGATCACGAAGGCATGATTAAGGGTGCGGCCACGCATGAAGGCCAGTGGAGCGATCTCCAGGGAGCCCTTCTCGAACGCCTTCTGCACCCGATCGAAGCCAAGCAGGTCGTACAGCGCGTCATAGAGCGGCCGCAGGTATGGATCGACCTTCTGCGCGAGATCGCCCGGCAGGAAACCGAGCCGTTCCCCGGCCTCCACCGCGGGCCGCGTAAGCACGATGCGCTGCACGGCACTGCGGTCGAGGGCATCGACTGCGCATGCCACGGCGAGAAAGGTCTTTCCCGTGCCGGCCGGACCAATGCCGAATGTGATGTCGTGCGACAGGATGTTGCGCAGATAGCGCACCTGATTTGGCGTGCGCCCGGTGAGGTCTGCACGCCGGGTGTGCAGAACAATCTCCTCGTCGTCGTTCGCAATGGATGCATCGCCGACCTGGGCGGCCTGCACCAGTGCGAGACGAAACTGCTCATCGGGGATCGGCTTGCGCGCCCGTTCGTACAGGCTCTGCAGAAGGACGACCGCTCGCTCTGCGGACTTCTTCGGCCCCTCCACTCGAAAGGACTCGTTGCGGCGCGCGATGCTCACGCCCAAGGCCGATTCGATCTCGCGAAGGTGTTCGTCAAGCGTGCCGCACAGGTGCGACAAGCGAATGTTGTCAGGGGGAATGAAGGCGTGGCGGAGGATCACGTGGGGAGACTGCAGATGCAACGCATCGGACGAGACGCGAATTGCCTCACATTGTCGCTGCCGCGAAGCCAGCGCCGCTTGCTGCAAAATCGCCGCTCGATGTCCCCCCGCCCTGTCTGCGCCATGAGCTCCATCGCATCGCTGCTTGTGCGCCGGCTGTGGTTACTGGTTGCCTTGCTGTGCGCCTGCGCCGGCGCGGCGCACGCCCAGCGTTTCACAGAGGCCCTTTCGATTGCCTCGGCTGCCGATCGTTTCCCGGATCTCCATCCCTCGACGGTCCGCCTTCCGGACGATTGGTCCGTGTCGCGGCCCGGACAGGCAGGACCGGTCTGGTATCGCACGGCTTTCGATGCGGCGCCGGGGTTTCGTCGTGGCGACCTGCTGGGGCTGTTCATAGAGCGCGTATGTTCGGACTTCGAGGTCTACGTCAACGGCGAGTTGGTGTACCGGGGTGGGGACATGAACGGACCGAGGATGCGCAACTGCCAGTATCCGGTACTGGTCGCGCTGCCGGGCGCGCTCATCAAGCCCGAGGCTAACCTGCTCGACCTGCGCATCGTCGGCCATCCGCTGTCCCACGTCGCATCGCACGAACGCGCAGGCGGACTCTCGGCGCTGCAACTCGGTCCGTACGGACAGATGGCGGACCGCCTCGCACGCTACACCGCATGGAAGGTCACTCTGCCGCAGGTCGTGAGCGGGACCCTGCTGCTGATGGGCGGGTTCATTTTCGTCTTGGGGTGGCGCAACCGGCGGGCCAGCTACCTGGCCTATTTCGGTGCACTGTCTATCGGCTGGGCGGCGCTCACCGCGCGCCTGTGGCTGCGCGAACTGCAGGTGCCGCAGACTGAGC
>DASTGE010000573.1:0-2964 GCA_035719405.1 Burkholderiaceae bacterium | reverse complement strand
GGTCGAGCACCCCGACCCCTGGCTGGCCGATGGTACGCCGTGGGAGTTTCCCCGCGCGGGTATCAGCCTCCCTGTGCGCTTCGGCGGCTGGGTGGAAGGCGAGGGTGACAAGGCGGTATGGCGGCCCAACGGTGAGGTGCTGGCCAGGGCCTACGACATGGTGGTACCCGGGCACGGCAGCCGCAACGTGAGCACGCTGCGTCTTTGGAAGGCCGCGGCGCCCGCGCACATCGACCTGCATGCATTCAACAGCGGCGACTACGCGCGGGCCGCCGAGGTCAAGAACGAGTTCGAGAACATCTCGTGGGTGCTGTATCCCAACGACAGCACGCCTGCCGGGCGCGAACTGCGGCTCAAGCAGGAGTACTTCTTCGTGGCCGCGTCGGTGGCCGACATCCTCGCGCGCCATCTTGCCGAACACGGAAGTTTCGCCAACCTCTCCGATCATGTGGCGATTCACCTCAACGACACGCACCCGGCAATCGGTGTGGCCGAGCTGATGCGCGTGCTGTGCGACGAGCACGGCATGTCATGGGCCGATGCCTGGGCGCAGACCGTGCACGTGTTCTCGTACACCAACCACACGCTGATGCCCGAGGCGCTGGAAGCGTGGCCTGTGGGGCTGGTGCAGCATGTGCTGCCGCGACATTTGCAGATCATCCTGCGCATCAATGCCGACTTTCTCGCCGAAGCAGCGAAGCACCGCCCCGGGGACAACGGCTTCCTGCGCCGGCTGTCGCTCATCGACGAGACGGGCGAGCGACGTGTGCGAATGGCACATCTGTCGATTGTCGGCAGCCACAAGGTCAACGGTGTGTCGGCGCTGCATTCGCAACTCCTGGTGAAGACCATCTTTGCCGACTTCGCGAGCCTGTGGCCCGATCGTTTCACCAACGTCACCAACGGCGTGACGCCGCGCCGCTGGCTCGCTCAGGCCAACCCTGATTTCGCGGCGCTTCTGGATCGCAGGCTCGGCACCGGCTGGCGCCTCGATCTGGAGCGCCTGCGCGAGCTGAAGCCGCTGGTCGAGGACGCGGCGTTTCGCGAGGCCTTCATGGCTGCCAAGCGGGCCAACAAGGAACGCCTGTCGGCGTATGTGCGGCGCAAGCTGAACATCGAGATCGATCCCGCAAGCCTGTTCGATGTGCAGGTCAAGCGCTTCCATGAGTACAAGCGCCAGCTGCTGAACCTGCTGCACGTGATCGGACGCTATCACGCGATGCTGGCCGACCCCGACGCCGACTGGGTGCCGCGCACGGTGATCTTCGCGGGCAAGGCCGCATCCAACTACCATATGGCCAAGCAGATCATCCGGCTGATTCATGACGCGGGGGCGGTGGTCAACGCCGACGAGCGGCTGCGCGGCCGGCTGAAGATCGTGTTCGTGCCCAACTACGGCGTATCGCTCGCGGAGCTGATCATGCCGGCAGCGGATTTGTCCCAACAGATTTCGACCGCGGGCACCGAGGCCTCGGGCACGGGCAACATGAAGCTCGCGCTCAACGGTGCGCTGACGATCGGCACGGAGGATGGGGCCAACATCGAGATCCGCGATCAGGTGGGGCCCGACAACATCTTCATCTTCGGCCACAGCGCCAGCGAGATCGCCGAGCTGAACAAGGGTGGATACCAGCCCCTGCGGCTGTACGAGAGCGACCCGAGGCTGAAGGCGGTGCTCGACGCGATATCGAACGGCAGCTTCTCGCCTGAGGAGCCTGACCGCTATCGCGGGGTGGTCGACGCGTTGTTGTGGGGCGGCGACTATTACAAGCTGCTTGCGGACTACGAGCCTTACGTCGCAACCCAGCGCAAGGTCGATGCGCTCTTCAGAGAAGAGGCTGATTGGGCGCGGCGCGCCATTGCCAACGTGGCCGGCATGGGGTCGTTCTCATCCGACCGGACGGTGCGCGAATACGCCAGTCGCATCTGGCGCGTGCATCCCCTGTCTTGATCGAGGCGCCGACTTGAATGCTGTCCGCGCATGACATCGATGGGCTGCTCCGTGGAAACCATCGCGATCCATTTGCCGTTCTCGGTCCGCATGCCGAAGACGATGGGCGATGGAGTGTGCGCGTCTTCCTGCCCGGGGCGGCCGATGTGGAGGTCGTCGATGGCGCGGGCGCCATTCTCATCGCGCTGTCGCCTGTCAATGCCGAGGGGGTGTTCGAAGGTGTTGCCGCAGATGCGCAGATTGCGGACTACCGGCTGAATGTGCGCTGGGCAGACGGCAACGCGTCGTTGGTCGACGACCCCTATCGCTTCGGCGCCGTGCTCGGTGACATGGACGCATGGCTTCTTGCCGAGGGCTCCCACCTGCGGCCCTTCGAGATCCTGGGCGCGAATCCGCGCGTGATGGCGGGAGTGCACGGGACTGCCTTCGCCGTATGGGCTCCCAATGCGTCCCGCGTGAGTGTCGTCGGCGACTTCAACCACTGGGACGGCCGGCGTCACCCCATGCGGCTGCGCCGCGAGTGCGGCGTGTGGGAGCTGTTCCTGCCCGGCGTCGGGCCGGGCGCCCGCTACAAGTACGAGTTGCTCGATGCCTCAGGCACGCTGCTGCGGCTGAAGGCCGATCCATGCGGGCGCGCTGCGGAGTTGAGGCCATCGACCGCCAGCGTCGTGTCCGAGCCGCTTCCCGCCGTCGTGCCTCGGCCCGATCGCGCGCGTGCCAATGCCATCGACGCTCCGATCAGCATCTATGAAGTCCATCTTGGCTCCTGGCGCCGCATCCCGGAGGAGGGCAATCGCTGGCTGAACTGGGATGAGCTTGCGGATAGCCTGCTCCCGTACGCGAGCGAGATGGCCTTCACGCATGTCGAGTTGCTGCCCGTCAGCGAGCATCCGTTCGATGGATCATGGGGCTACCAGCCGATCGGGCTGTATGCCGTCACTGCGCGCTTCGGGCCGATCGAGGGATTTCGACGATTCGTCGAACGTGCCCACGAGATGGAACTCGGCGTCATC
>DASTGE010000572.1:0-11580 GCA_035719405.1 Burkholderiaceae bacterium | reverse complement strand
ACTCACCAAGGATGATCACCCTGTCCCGGAATTTCACTCGCCCGTTCCTCGAGTTTGACCCGTGCGTTTCCTCGGCCTGGGGCGATTCTTGAGCCGCAGACGTAGAGGCGCGTAATGACGTGACCGTTTCGGCGCGGAAGTCGGGGCTGCCGGTTGCTGGCGCAATGTCAGCCCCGACTTGTTTACTTCGCGCTTTTCCAAGTTGAGCAGGAGCTTGCGCGATAACGTCCGATCTTTCAGTTCCTACGGGATCCACACGGGCAGGTACCTTGGCCGGCAAGGGCTGTCTTTGTGGCGTTGATCCCATCGCCCTTCCGCTATTCGATTTCCTCGGCTCCGGGCCGGGCTGGGTATGCGCCTGACTTGCGCCTTTCGTAGAAGCTGCGTCAGCCCCAGAACGCGCATTCCCGCCAGAGGAATGCGTTAAACCGCCATGGCGGGAAGAATGCGAACGCGCAGGGATGAAACAAGAGAAGATGTTACGCACGAGATTGTCCTTGCAAAAACCGTTGAAATATTGATGCCTCTTCAGGCTGGATCGAGGTCGTCTTCACACGCACATCCAGCATCTCAAATCCGGATCAGACCCGCATGGATCTGTTACACGACTCCCCATTCCGCTTTTGTTCGCGAAGTTACTTCGGCGGGGACTGGCAGGGTGCGGTAGACGCGCCGTTCGCCCTTCCTTTCGGCGAACTCCGGCCCTGCAAGCCCGATTGCGCATATGGTGGACTTCCGACCCGCCTTTGCTCGGGACTGCTCTTTTGGCGTCGGGGAGAAGTCACCACCCTGTCAGAAGGCTTAAGCGGGCTATAGGGAAGTGACGGAAATTTCCAATCCACGAAGTTCTCCTGGCCAACAATCGCTGAGGCATGTGCAAGGGCAGCAATCTGACCAGCGATGAATTGGGGAGAACTCTATTCTTTTACGCGCCGAAGCAGCGGCATGTTCGCGAAACAACGCCCACACGGGCGAAGGTTCCAGCCATCTTGGCCCCTCTCACCCGCACTCAGTGTCATCGACTCGACCCGGACGGTCTGCCGAACACTCTCAAGAGTGCGAAGCAGCAGGCGGTGGCGCCGTTTACAACAGTCACACCTCTCAAACCGAAGATACGCAATTCGGTAGGTTCAGCACTTGATTCCCACATGCAGCGCGACCACGCCGCCGGTGAGATTGTGTACGTCCACATGGCCGAAGCCCGACGCCTTCATCATCGCCTTGAGCGTCTGCTGGTCTGGATGCATCCGGATCGACTCCGCGAGGTAGCGGTAGCTGTCGGCGTCGCCCGCCACCCACTTGCCCAGGCGGGGAAGCACATTGAAGGAGTACCAGTCGTACGCCTTCTCCAGCGGAGCGGCAACCTTGCTGAATTCGAGCACCAGCAGCCGGCCGCCGGGGCGGAGCACCCGGCACATCTCGGTGAGGGCCTCATCCTTGTGCGTCATGTTCCGTAGCCCGAAGGCAACGCTGACGAGGTCGAAGCGGTCGTGGCGGAAGGGCAGCCGTTCGGCATCGCACAGCACTGTCGGCAGCACGAGCCCCTCGTCGATCAGCCGGTCACGGCCCTGGCGCAGCATCGATTCATTAATGTCGGTATGGACGACAGTGCCGACGTTGCCGACCTTGCGAGCGAAGGCACGCGCCAAATCTCCGGTACCGCCTGCAATGTCGAGCACGCTGTTGCCCGGCTTCAGATTCGCGATCGCGATCGTGTACGCCTTCCATAGCCGGTGCAGGCCGAGCGACATCAGGTCGTTCATCACGTCGTAGCGCGGCGCAACGGAGTCGAACACGCCGCGAACACGCCTGGCCTTCTCCGCTTCGTCGACGTTCTGAAAACCGAAATGGGTCTGGCTCATGGATGTGGATCGCCTTTTCAACTCAGTGATGATGCCCGCAACCGGGCGCGGCCGGCGGCGACATGGGGTCATCGCGGCGTTTGCCTGCCGCCTTCAGCCGCTGCTCGTACTGGCGCCACAGTTCGTCCTGCCGCGAGCCGAGATGATGGAGGTAGTCCCAGGTGAAGAGGCCGGAGTCGTGGCCGTCGCTGAAGGTCGGCTTGATCGCGTAATGGCCCACCGGCTCCACGTTCACGATCACCACATCGCGCTTGCCAGTCTGCAGCACCTCCTGGCCGGGGCCATGCCCCTGCACCTCTGCGGAGGGGCTGTAGACGCGCATGAGCTCGAACGGGATGCGAAAGCGACGGCTGTCATCGAACGCGATCTCCAGCACCTTCGACTGCTGATGCACGGTCAACTCGGTAGGCGTGCGATGTGTGGCGGGCGGAGACATCACGCTTCTCCCAGTACCGCCAGCACGGCCCGATCGACTTCGAGCATCGGCCGACCCAGTTGCTCCATTGCCGGCCGCTCGAGCCTGCGTTTGGCCGCCGCCCAAATCGGATTCGGATAGTGGCTGTCCCACTCGAAGCGAGCGAGCACGTGCCAGTGCAGGTGCGGCGTCAAGTTGCCGAGCGATGCGAGGTTGACCTTCATCGGCGACAACTGCTCACGCAGCACACGCTCCACGGCCGCGACGACATTCATGCAATGCTCCCGGTCGTCATAAGCTAGGTCGGAGAACTCTGGGACATGGACATTCCAGATCACCCGGTAGTACGCAGGAAAGCCGTCATCATCCACACGCACCACCCTCAGCCGCTCGTCGGACCATACCGGCAGTCCGCCCCCGTGCTCGCACAGTTCGCAGCCTGTCATACCAGCACCCTTTCAATCCCGCCGGCGTTCGCCCTGGTCACGTAGTCCGGCATCCAGCTCTCACCGAGAATTCTTCGTGCCATCTCGACAACGATGTAGTCGGCCTCCAGCAATCCGTTCGCGAGGTCCTTGCCATAGCGGCTCAAGCCCTGAAGGCAACTGGGACAAGAGGTGAGTATTTTGATGTCGTCCTTGTTGCCCACGCCTTCCGCCGCGCGCAGCGCAACCTCGCCCTTGCGAAGCTCCTCCTCCTTGCGGAAGCGGACCTGCGTCGCGATGTCCGGCCGCGTCGCGCCGAAGGTGCCCGACTCGCCGCAGCAGCGCTCGCTTTTGATCACCTGCGGGCCGACAAGGGCCTTCACGGTCTTCATCGGATCCTGCTGCTTGAGCGGGCTGTGGCAGGGGTCGTGGTACAGGTAGGCGCCCTTGCCTTCGAGCACGATGTCCTTTTCGAGCAGGTACTCGTGAATGTCAATGATCCGGCAGCCGGGGAAGATCTTGTCGAATTCATAGCCCTGGAGCTGGTCATAGCAGGTGCCGCAACTCACCACGACCGTTTTGATGTCGAGGTAGTTGAGCGTGTTGGCAACGCGATGGAACAACACCCGGTTGTCGGTGATGATCTTCTCGGCCTTGTCGTACTGACCCGACCCTCGTTGCGGATAGCCGCAGCACAGGTAGCCCGGCGGAAGCACGGTCTGCACGCCCGCATGCCACAGCATCGCCTGCGTCGCCAGCCCCACCTGCGAGAACAGGCGCTCCGAGCCGCAGCCAGGGAAGTAGAAGACAGCCTCGGTGTCCGCGCTCGTGCGCTTCGGGTCGCGGATGATGGGTACGTAGTTCTTGTCCTCGATGTCGAGCAGCGCCCGCGCCGTCTTCGTCGGCAACCCGCCCGGGAGCTTCTTGTTGACGAAGTGGATGACCTGCTCGCGCACGGGCGCCGAGCCGACCGTGGCGGGGGGCTTTGCAGTCTGCTGTCGTGCCAGCCTGCGCAGCAGGTCGTTCGCCAGCCGCTGTGCCTTGAAGCCGATGTCGACGATCGCCGTGCGCGCCAGCTTGATCGTCTGCGGGCTGGTGGCATTGAGCATCAGCATCGCCGCCGCATTTCCGGGCCGGAAGCTCTTATGCCCCATCTTGCGCAACAGGTTGCGCATGTTCATCGACACGTCCCCGAAGTCGATCTTCACGGGGCACGGCGAGGCGCACTTGTGGCACACGGTGCAATGGTCGGCAACGTCTTCGAATTCCTCCCAGTGCGCCACGCTGATGCCGCGCCGGGTTTGCTCCTCGTACAGGAATGCCTCGACGAGCAGCGAAGTCGCCAGGATCTTGTTGCGCGGGCTGTACAGCAGGTTCGATCGCGGCACGTGCGTCGCGCACACGGGCTTGCACTTGCCGCAGCGCAGGCAGTCCTTGATCGAATCGCTGATGGCGCCGATGTCGCTCTGCTGCATGATCAGCGACTCGTGCCCCATGAGGCCGAAGCTGGGCGTGTATGCATGGGCAAGGTCCGCCGCCCGTACGTCGTCACCCAGGCCGGTGACGTCGCGCAGCAGCTTGCCCTTGTTGAATCGCCCGTGAGGGTCGATGTGCCGCTTGTACTCCGCAAAGGCGGCGATCTCGTCGTCACGCAGGAACTCCAGCTTGGTGATGCCGATGCCGTGCTCGCCCGAGATCACGCCGTCGAGCCGGCGCGCGAGCGCCATGATGCGCCCGACCGCCTCTTGCGCGGTCTGCAACATCTCGTAGTTGTCGCTGTTGACGGGGATGTTGGTGTGCACGTTGCCGTCGCCCGCATGCATGTGAAGAGCCACCCACACACGGCCGCGCAGCACCTCCCGATGGATACGCCGGCATTCGTCGAGGATAGGCGCGAAGGCGGCGCCCGCGAAAATGGTCTGCAGGCCCTTGAGCACCTGCACTTTCCACGACGCGCGCAGCGTGGCGTCCTGTAGCAGCTCGAAGAAAGTGCGGCCTTCGGGCTTCAGTGCATCGAGTTGCGAGTACCACTGCTGCCACAGCGCGCGCACCTCGCGCAGCAGCTGCAACGCCTGCTGCACGCGGTCTTCGAGCAGTTCGGCGCTCGGGATCTCGCCGGCGTCGTCGCTCTTGCCCAAAGGCAGGTTGCCACGCCTGAAGAGCCCCTCCAGCGCATTGAGCAACTGCAGCTTGTTGCGCAAGGACAGCTCGATGTTGATGCGCTCGATGCCGTTCGTGTATTCGCCCATGCGAGGCAGGGGAATCACCACGTCCTCGTTGATCTTGAACGCGTTGGTGTGGCGGGCAATGGCCGCCGTCCGCTTGCGGTCGAGCCAGAACTTCTTGCGCGCATCGGCACTGACCGCGACGAACCCCTCCCCGGCGCGCGAGTTGGCGATACGCACGACCTCGCTTGCGGCCCGCGCCACGGCCGATTCATCGTCACCGACGATATCGCCGATCAAGACCATCTTCGGAAGTACGGCCCGCTTGCTCTTGGTGGCGTAACCGACCGCCTTGAGATAGCGATCGTCGAGATGCTCCAGCCCGGCCAGAATCGCACCGCCCGAGCGCGCCTCGGCGAACATGAAGTCCTTGATCTCGACGATGCTCGGCACCGCATCCTTCGCGTTGCCGAAGAACTCCAGGCACACCGTGCGCGCATGTTCCGGCATGCGGTGCACCACCCAGCGCGCGCTCGTGATCAGGCCGTCGCAGCCCTCCTTCTGCACGCCGGGCAGGCCGGCCAGGAACTTGTCGGTGACGTCCTTGCCCAGCCCTTCTTTTCGGAAGTCGCTCCCCGGGACGTCGAGCCGCTCGGTGCGCTCCAGCGTCTTGCCGGTGGCGTCGAACCAGCGCAGCTCGAAGCTCGCAACCTCGACGTCGTGGATCTTGCCGCGGTTGTGCTCAAGGCGGACGACTTCGAGCCATTTCGCCTCCGGCGTCACCATGCGCCACGATGCGAGGTTGTCGAGTGCGGTGCCCCAAAGGACGGCCTTCTTGCCACCGGCGTTCATTGCGATATTCCCGCCGATGCACGACGCCTCGGCGGAGGTCGGGTCGACGGCGAAGACGAAGCCTGCGCGCTCTGCCGCATCGGCCACGCGCTGGGTGACGACTCCGGCTTCGGTCCAGATCGTCGGCACCGGCTTGTCGAGGCCAGGCAGAGCGACCATCTCCACCTCGGTCATGCGCTCGAGTTTCTCGGTATTGATCACCGCGCTTTTCCACGTGAGCGGCACCGCGCCGCCGGTGTAGCCGGTACCGCCTCCGCGCGGGATGATGGTGAGCCCGAGCTCGATGCATCCAGCGACCAGTGCCGCCATTTCCGCCTCTGAATCGGGCGTGAGCACGACGAACGGGTATTCGACGCGCCAGTCGGTCGCGTCAGTGACGTGCGATACGCGCGACAAAGCGTCGAACTTGATGTTGTCTCTGGCGGTGTGACGGCCGAGCACGCGGCGGGTGCGGCGACGCAGCTCCGCGATTTCGTCGAAGGATGCGGCGAAGGCGACGACTGCGGCATCGCTCGCTCGCAGCAGTTCGCCTACCAGCGCGTCGCGCTGCGGATCGGCCTCGGGGCTGCGACGCTTGCCGATATCGCTCAACCGGTGCTGCAGCGCCTCGATCAACAGTGCGCGTCGCTTCGGGTTGTCGAGCAGGTCATCCTGCAGGTAGGGGTTGCGCTGCACGACCCAGACGTCGCCCAGCACCTCGTACAACATGCGTGCGGAGCGGCCGGTCTGCCGCTCCTCGCCAAGGCGGTTGAGAACGTCCCATGCCCGATCACCGAGGATCCGGATGACGATCTCACGATCGGAGAACGAGGTGTAGTTGTAGGGAATTTCGCGCAATCGGGGCGCGGCGGTATCGGCGGCACCATCGGCCAGCGGAGTCACGAGAAGGGGTGCATTCATGGATGCCAGGCTCGCGGCGGGCCTGCTTGAGCACTTGAGCGGGAATGTTAGCGTAGTGCAGGAAGCCTCCTCTGGGGGTGCCCCCTTTCACACCTTCCAACATCCGTTCTCAACATCCCGCGACCGTCATTGCCGTACGACGACGACAGCTTCGATGATCGTCTTCAGCCACGGCGTCCTGCACCATGTGCCTGACATCGTCACTGCCGAACGCGAAATTTGCCGTGTGCTGAAGCCGGACGGCACATTGATCGTCATGCTCTACGCGCGCTGGTCGCTGAATTACCTGATCTCGATCGGCAACTTCAGACGACTCGGCCTGCTCGCCCTCTCTGCGACGAAGCGCCAGATGGACGGCATGCTCGGGCGGCATCTCGCCAACGCGCGCTCCATGGGGATCTTGCGTTATCTCGACATGAAGAATTTCATTCACAAGAATACCGATGCTTCCTTGAACCCTTACTCGAAGGTCTACGACCTGCAGACCGTCAAGCGGGACTTTCCCGATCTCAGGATTGTCCGCTCATACAAGAGGTTCATGGATGCGCCGCCGCTTCCGGTGCGTCGGCTGACGCTTGAAAAGGTGCTCGGGTGGCATCTGTGGGTCCATATGGAGCCTGTCGTCGAGATTCGGACAAGTAATCCGATTGGTCACGCACCGCGCCCGTGGACAGCAACATTTTCATCCGATTGGGGAAATTCCCGGGGCGCCGAGGTCCGCTTCGTGACAGAAATCGACCTGTCACACGATGCACCCACACTCAAGACCGAGCGGCCTCGAGGCCGCTTTCGTTTGCCTCCCCTCCGGAAAGACTGTCGACGATGAAGATCGTACGCCTGGCCCTTGCGGCCTGCCTCCTGCCCGCCGCCCATGCGCCCAGACCGAGATCCATTGGTGGCATGCGATGGGCGGAGCGGCCGGTGCGTGGGTGAACGACCTGGCCAAGGACTTCAACGCCAGCCAGAAGGACTACAAGGTCGTGCCCACCTTCAAAGGCACCTACACACCGAGACGATGACGGCCGCCATTGCGCCTTTCGCGCCGGCAATGCGCCGCACATCCTGCAAGTGTTCGAAGTCGGGACGGCGACGATGATGGCCAGCAAGGGCGCGATCGCGCCCGTCGCGCAGGTGATGAAGGCGCAGGCTACAAGGTCGACCCCTCGACCTATGTGCCCGCCGTCGCCGGCTACTACACCGCGCCCAACGGCCAGATGTTGAGCTTCCCGTTCAACAGCTCGACCACTGTCTTCCATTACGACAAGGACGCCTTCAAGGCGCCGAGCGGCTGGTGCACGATCGACTGGGCGGCGGGCTCTTTACCTTGCGCATCGACGGCACCGTTTCCGCAGCGCCGATCGGTCCGAAAATCACCCTGACGGTGTCCCCCGGACAGCTCCACTGGTTCGACACGCAGACCCTACGCAGGGTCGAGTAAGGTGACATGATGACCGCCGCCTGGTCCTATCCCTTCTGGTTTGCACATCGAGGCGCCGGAAAGCTCGCGCCGGAAAACACGCTGGCCGCCATGCGCGTCGGCGCGTCGCACGGCTTTCGCGCCTTCGAATGTGACGTCAGGCTGAGTGCGGACAGGGTGCCCTTCCTGCTGCACGATGCAACGCTCGATCGCACGACCTCCGGACAAGGCATCGCAGGCGAGCGTGTGTGGAGCGAACTGTCGCGTCTCGACGCGGGCGCGTGGCACGGCAGGGGCTTTGCGGGCGAGCCGCCTGCCACGCTGGAAAGCGTCGCACGGTACGTCCGTCGCAACGGCTTCGCACTGGACATCGAGATCAAACCGACACCGGGTACTGAAGCGCTCACCGGGGAAACCGTTGCCGATCACGCCGCCCGCCTGTGGCATGGCGATCCATTACCGCCGCTGCTCACGTCGTTCCAGGCCGAGGCCCTCTCCGCGGCAAGGCAGGCCGCGCCCGCCCTTCCTCGCGGCCTGCTTCTCGAACAGTTCTGGCCCGATTGGTTCCAGGCCGCCCACGACCTCGGTTGCAGTGCCGTCATCACGCACTACGCCATCGCCGATGCAGCCTTGATCGCGCAACTGCGTGGGGCCGGGCTGAAGGCACTCGTCTACACGGTGAATGATCCGGCAGAGGTGCTGCGGCTGATCACGCTCGGGATCGACGGGATCGTGACCGACGCCGTGGACCACTTCTCACCCGCGGCGGCCATGCTGTTGGGCTGAGATACGACCTTCGGGCGCCCGCGCCTCCTCCCTTCGCCATTCAATTGCTGCAAACGTGACGTCCGTCACGGTTGCACGACGAGCGCAGCACTGACTCGCTCCCTTCCCCTGGTCCGGGGAAGGTCCTAAACGTTTGGAGTGATTACAGTTGGATACGTTTCCTCACCGACGTTCACCACAGAAAACGCCGGGAGCCAGAAGCGAGGAAAAACCACGCGATACATGAAAACGCTATTGATCATCACCGCGCTGGCCGCGGTACCTGTTGCGGCCTCCGCAAACCTGGTTGTCAACGGGAGCTTCGAGGCCAATCAGCTACCCGGTGGCAGCTGGGGCGTCATATCCAGCCTGACCGGGTGGACGGGCGATCCGAACATCGAACTGCGCAATAACGTGGACGGCACGGCAGAGGACGGCAAGCAATTCGTCGAGCTGGACACCTTCGGCAACAGCGCGATGTACCAGCAAATCACGGGCGCACCCGGCAAATACACGCTTTCGTTCTGGTATTCGCCAAGGCTTGGCGTCGGCCCGGGCAGCAACGGCCTTCGCGTGTGGTTCGACGGCAAGCACGTGACCAACCTGCTCACGGGAGACAGCGGCGTCGGGCTCAACGACAACGACTGGCGACTCTTCAGCGAAGACGTCGACTTTGACGGCAGCGGCCAACTGCGCTTTGCCGCCTTGGGTCAAAGTGACGGCGTGGGTGGCTCGCTCGACAACGTGTCGCTCACACCCTCGCTGCTGCCCGTGGCGGGCGATGTCCCCGAACCGGCCACTTTGGCCCTGACGGGTGCGGCGCTGGTCGCAGTCGCGTTGGCACGGCGGCGGCGCGCCTGAAGTCCTCGAATCCTGGCGGCGGGCAGGTAAACGGCACGAGCGCTTGTCTGCATCCCCGAAGATCTTTCGTTCACTGCCCCGCATGCATCGGCTGATCGCCTTCGGGCATGAGACTCGGCAACTCGCGCACGTTACGAATGACGGCGAGCCGCCACGCGACGAACGCCACAAGCAGAGAGAAGCTGCCAGCAGTGCCGAGGGCCCACCGCAGTCCGAGGTGCTCCGCGATCCAACCTGCCGCCAAGGCGCCTGGCCCGGCCGGAATCAACACCAGCCATCGCATCGTCGTCGTCATGCGGCCCAGCATCGGTTGCGGCGTGACTGCCTGACGCAAAGCCAGAAAGTTGACGAAGACGAGCACGGCGCCCACGCCGAACATCAGCAGCATCAACGCGAATGAGGCAACGCCAAAGGTGTTGGCGGGCGCGAAGGCAGGCAGCAGCCAGCCAAGACCGGTCATTGCAAAACCCAGAACCAGGGCAGGACCAGGGCCCAGCACTGCACTGACACGGCTGCCGAAGAGACTTCCAGTGACGGTGCCTAAGCCGAGCCCGACGAAGGCCAGACCGATGCCCTGCTCCGACAGCCCCAGCACTCGGGAGGCAAACAGGATCTGCACCACCGTCGCCCCATAGTTGCTCATTTGCCAAAGGCCGACGGCAATCGCCAGGGCGACGAGCAACCGCTGGCTCCGAACGAAGAGCAGGCCCGCCTTCAAATCGCGCCCGAACTTCGCGCGGCCCCCTGGCGCAAGCACCTCCCGCAAGGGGATTCGGCGCAGGATCGCGGCCGACCACAGCAGCATCAGAGCATCGAGCAGCAGCGCCACTGGCGCGCCGACGAACTTGATCAGCATGCCGGCCAAGGCCGGCCCTGTCACCTCTGCTCCTGAACTGGCGAGCGTGCTCTTCGCGTGGGCTTCCACAAGCCGATCTCGAGACACCACCTGCATCAACACGATCTGTGAGGCGCTACCCGACGTGGTGTGAACACTGCCGAGAATGAAGGCGACCACGTAGAGCAAACCCATCGAGAGCCCGCCGAGCCACCATGCCAGGGGAACGAGAGCCACGGAACACGCGAGCAGCAGTTCGCCGGCGACGTAAACAGGGAGCTTGCGAACGCGATCGAGCCACACCCCGGCGGGAAGCGAGAACAGCACGAAAGGCAGCGTCTCCATCGTCGTGAGCCAACCCATTTGGGTCGGCGATGCATGGAGAAGCACGGCCGCGGTGAGCGGCAGGGCCAGCATCGTGACCTGGCTGCCCAAAGAGCTGATCAGCGTCGAGACCCAGAGGCGGCGGTAACTAACGTCTCGCAGCAGATGGTCAGGCGGGAATAGTCGGCCCATCCACCGTACGTGGCGATTCCTCGCGCGGGCTGTTTCGACGGCGGCAGATCCCCTGTCCACGACTCGTTGGCCACTTCGGCCGTGCCCCGGGACTGGAGAATGGCCCCCTTCAATATCGGAGGGCTTGCTCTGCGGAAGAGTCTTGGGAGGCGCTCAGGCCGTCAATCCGAGCGCAGAGAATAACAGTGGTGGATGCATCAGAGCCGATGCACTCGGACAAATGTCTTTGGATCGTCTCAGCACGACGTCAAACCCGCTTTCACTGTGACGATCACCTCGACGCCCGACCCGCAAAAGCTGTAGTTGGCACCGTTCTGGTAGACGTCATAGACGCTGGAGCCGCCTGATCCGTAGTTGTAGACCAGTCTCGCGTTGTTGCCGCTGGAGACAATGGACCAATTCCCAACCTTCGTCGTCGGATCGAGCGGGTCGTTGGCGCCCTTTTTGTAGTCCCACAACTCACCGCCCACCCGATGCTGCTCCTGCCAACGTTCACTGCCGCGCACCGCGCATGTCGTATTGCCCTCGAACGCGCGGCGCAACTCGGTCTGGTTCAGTCGTGAGCTT
>DASTGE010000571.1:0-2450 GCA_035719405.1 Burkholderiaceae bacterium | reverse complement strand
CGGTGGCCGCATCGGCCGCATGCATTGCCCAGATCGCGTTGTGGGCCGTGATGACGAGCCGCGTGGCTTTCATCGGAAACGCCTCGGCGAACGTGTCGTCGATCTCGATGCCGTTGAGCCGCATCACACGCTCCGCGGCGCGCAGGCCGTGGGAAAGAGCCGGGCGCTGCCGCAAAAGCCGCACAGCTCGTCGCGGCCGATCACTGCGTAGCGCTTGTGCACGCCCAGAGGACGATCGGTGTAATCGTCGATCACGCGTTCGATGGTTGCGGCATCGAAGTCGGGCTCGGCGAAGTGCACGGCGCCGACCGGCGCTGCGATCACCACGCCATCGCGCACGACCGGCAGGCCGTCCTTCAAGACCCAGGCCGCCTTGTTGAACATCGCTTCGGGATCGCCCGCCGTCCGATAGACCGCGATGTCCGCCGCCGCACCGGGACCGAGATGGCCGCGATCATGCAGGCCGAGCAGCCGTGCTGGCGCGGCGCGCGTGAGGATCGCAATCTCATACAGCGACAGCTCGCGCGTGATCTCGCGCAGCGGCGACTGCGCGGCGACGTCGGGATGAAGCGTCGCGAGATGCTCGTCGCGATAGGACTTGTCCATCAACAGCCGGATGAGTTGCGGATAGCTGCTGAAAGGCGCGCCGTTGGGATGGTCCGTCGTCAACACCATGCGCCACGGGTCGCGCATGCGCAGGAACAGCTCCAGACCGATGCTCCATTGCATCGCGTTCACGTAGCTCTGCTCCCGGTAGCGAAACGGCACGATGCCGCAGCCGGCCTCGCACTCGATGTCCGCTCCGATCCATTTGCGCGGGCTGCCGAGGCCGGAATTGGAATGCTGCCGCATCGTGTCGCCCGAGGCGGTGACGGTCTGGCAGAACAGGACCTGTCCGATGTCGATGGTGATGTTCGGGTTTGCCTCCACGGCCTCGATCAACTGCTGCGCCGCGGACGAGAACTTCTTCGGCCCTTCCGCGCCGTAGCAGTGGAATTGCACGTGGGTCAAATGGCCCGGCAGCCCTTCAAGCGCAGAGATGGTGGCCAGCGTGGATGCGATGTTGCCCGGCACGCCGAGGTTGCTCGCGTGGATGTGCAGCGGGTGCGGCAGCCCCAGCTCGTGCACCGCATGTGCGAGCGCATGAACCACCTGTCGCGGCGTCACGCCCCAATGCACATGAGGCTCGTCGACATCGAGCTTGCGCTGGTTGTACTTGAAGGCCGAGATGCCTCCCGGGTTCACCACCTTCACCGCAAGCGACCGGGTCGCGCTCACGATCCAGCCCACGTAGTCACGCAACTGCCCTGGCGCGACCCCTTCGGCCAGCATGCGCAGCAGCAGCTCGTCGCTGCCCATCATCACGTAGGCACCATGATCGACGATGGGCACGTCGCCCATCTCCATGTGGACATGGCGCGCATTGGTCGCAGGCATGGCCGGCTCGAAGACGCTGGTGTAGCCCATCCCGGCATAGCGGTAGCCGGTGGCGAGCGTGCCCGGCGCGCAGGTGCCGCAGGAGGGCAGCATGAGCGGGTTGTCGGGCAACGCGATGGGGTCGATGCCACGACGGTGATCCTCGGGCAGCATCAATCGCGAGAGATTCACCTTCGCGCCGGCGATGTGGCTGTGCAGGTCGATGGCGCCGGCCATCACGATGCAGCCCTTGCAGTCGATCTCCTGATCGGCGGGCTGGCGCGGTTGGGCGGGCTCATTGGGTTGGAGCGCGTCGATGCGGCCGTCCTGGATGACGATGTCCTGCACGACGCCATCCACGCCGTGCGCAGGATCGAAGACGCGGCCGCCCTTGAGGCACAGCGTGGTCATGACGCCTCCCGGGTCGTCGTTGCCGCCACGCGCTGGTCGATGCGCATCAGCACTTCAGCGACCGTGGGCAGGCTTGTGGGCCCGGCCGGTACAAGCGGCACCACGATGCCCCCGTCGGTGCGGAACAGATGGCCAGGGGCGTTGAGGCCCGGCGTGGCCACGGGCAGGAAGATGCAGCGATCGAGCATGCCTGTGTCGCGCAGGCGGGTGCTCATCGCCGGCGGCCCGAGTACGACGCACGGAAGATCCGTTGCGGGCGGGACGCGCGTAGGGTCGAAGCTGGCGACCCAGAGCAGTCCGTCGACTGCGTGATCCGAGAGCAGGCTTTGGGTGTCGAAACGCAGCGGCTCGTGCTGAACCGATGACTGCTGAACGCGTGTGCGCAGCGGCAGGCCCGAGAGCCAGGTGAAGACGTTGTTGATCGTGTATGCACCATCGCTGCCACCGAGTGAGAAGGTGGCCGCACGGGTCGTGAGGTTGAGGCTGGCGACGATGCGGTTCAGGGCTTCCACAAGCAGCGCCCCATGCGCGGGGAGCACGCCTGCTTCCCAGACAAGGACGGCGTAGCGCGCGGCGTGCAGCTGCTCGGCCAGGGTGACGAACGCGGGGTCTGGGGAAGGCAT
>DASTGE010000570.1:0-5661 GCA_035719405.1 Burkholderiaceae bacterium | reverse complement strand
TCATCGACACTTGCCGCCTTCGTGGCGCCCGCGCTACCGACCTGCTCGCACGCGCCATTCATGCCGCCCGCTCTGGCTTGACTGCGCCCACCTTGCCTTGCATCCCCTCCCACTGTGCTTCGGCAAACCTCGCACTGACCTTATGAATGCGTCGGGGGACTAAACGATTACTGCGCCCCAGGGTGTGTGCGCGGCCGATGCGGCTTGTCTGCTCGACCCGGTCGAGGAGCGGCGATGGCGCAACGCGAACAGCGCAAGTGCTTGTGTTGCGGACTTTTCTTCGATCCCGACCATCGCAACCGTGAGCGTCAACGGTATTGCTCGGCTGCCGACTGCAAGCGCGCGAGCAAGGCCGCCAGCCAAGCCGCTTGGCTATCCGGCCCTGAGAACGCCGAGTACTTCCGCGACCCCGGGCACGTTGCTCCCGTGCGGGCATGGCGAGCTGCGCACCCCGGGTACGGCCGAGGCCGGCGCTGCAGGCCCCGTGCGTCACAAGATACCTTGATCGTGCAAGCGCCTGATTTTGTTGACGAATCTGTCAATTGTGGTGAGATGACTGAGGCGCCCGCCGCACCGGCGTTACAAGATCCCTGGAACACGCTGCCGCCTGTATTGGCGGGGCTGATCGCGCATCTGTTGGCCCACGGTAAGGATTCGAGCGCGTCGGCAACAGTGCGCAGCAACGCCCACTCGCCGCTCGTGAAGACATGCGTGATGGCCAGTGGGGTTTCGCGCGAAACCCCGCGCACCTTGATCCCGGCGAACGGATTTGCCAGCAAGTAGCGCTGCTGGATTAGCCAGCGGTACATCGCGCCGAGCACCGTCAGCGCATAGGCGATCGATCGCCCGACAAGACGCCCGCGAAAGGGCGCCATTCGGGTGACGATCGGGGCCTGGGTGGGCCGATCCAGCGCTCGCGCGGTGTCGGTCGGCGCAAGAAGGCGCGGTAGGCGATCGCATCCTGGTGGTCAGCGAGGACAACGCCCGGCCGCGCTCGAGGACGGCCCACAAGATCAGCCGCTCCGCTTCCTTGCTATAGGCTCGTCGCGTCGCTGTTGCTTCATCAGCGACAACCAAGCCTGCACGGCCTCGTAGTCATTTCGGACGCCCAAGGCACAACTGGCTCGCGGCGCACGGAAGGTGCCGCGCGAACCGTCGATCTCGTTGGACAGCTGCAAGGTTTCCCAGGGCGCGATGCCCGACGGGGCAGACACGACGATCAGATCGCGTGCACGCTCCGTGAGATCGAGGTGTGCAGCAAATATCAGCGGCACGGGGTGCGGCGCCGCACGCAATTCGTCGATCGCCTTCGCGACCGCTCGCACGTGACGCGTCCGCGTGCGTTCGGGGTGCTCGAGCACCTTTGCGAGATCCTCGCGATGGCGCGCTCGTGCTACGGCGACGAGGCGCCCTCAAGGTCGCTGAGTGGCGGTGCCCTGGGCCGTGTCGAATCTCATGCCCTCACGCATCAAACGGACGACGGCTGTCTCGTACAAGTGATCAAACATGGGGCGCCCGGCCGGTGCCGTCGCATTGCGCATGAAGTGGCAGAGGTTGGCTGCCGCAGGTGGCACCGTGCAATGAGAAAAGTACAGGCGCATCAGCGCATCGCGACCCGTAGCAAACGGGCCCAACATGGCCGGCGTGAAAAGCCCCACGCCTTCGATCAGCTTGAGGCTGCAGACATCGTCCAACTGCTGCAAGAGCGCCGGCCCCAAGGCCGTACGCGGCACGTCGCGATCGTGCACGGCCTCGAGACGCTCCATGCACGCCTGCAAATAGTCCACCAGCACCGAATCCCCCCGGTCGAACACCATCAAGGCGTTGTTGATGCCCCACTGTGGCTCGGTGCGGCCACCCGCCACCAATCGCAAAAACAGTTCTCGCGCAAAGCCGTGGCCTCGCACGTGGCCCATGTGGTGCGCAAGCCGGTCCGGGTCGAAGACCAGGATGTCTGCATCAGCCCAGATCACCCGTTCGTGATCGCGCGACAGCACCTCCTGCGCCCAGATCAGCCGAGCCACGTCGGTCACGGCATAGAGATTGCGGCCACAACGCTGACGCACCCAGGGCGGGGGCAGGTCGAGAAACCGGTCATCGAGGAGGTGGTATTCCCATCCTTGCGACTGCGCCCATCGCCGAACGCTGTTCATGCAAAGGGCGATCCACTCCGGCACATCGGATGTGCGAAACGATTGAAGCACGGCGACTTTTCCGTCGCCTTGCCGGTCGAACATGATGTCTAGTGAATTCATTGAAGCAAATATGTATCACGCCAGCGGATGACATGGAGGAAGGATTGAATCGGTCTTGCCGCGCGTCAACGATCAACCCCTAGTGTCGCGTCAAGTCACATATGTCGGATAGAGCCGCTTGAGCTTGATGCGGGCGTGATTGCAGGTGAAATGCCAATCGATCTTGGCATTGATTTGATCGCGACTGACCTGCCAAGCTGCGACCTCGCTGCGCACGGCACGGTTCAAGCATTGGGCGATCATCACGTTCAGCTCGATCTCGGCCATGTTCAGCCAACTGCCGTGCTTGGGGGTATAGACGAACTCGAAACGATCCCACAGTGCCCTGGCCTGTTAGGCGGGAAGGTTTCGTATAGTGACGCTGGCGAGTGGGTGTTCAGGTTGTCCATCACCAGGGTGATGCGCTGCGCACTCGGGTATTGGTTGGCGATGTCTTGGATGAAGTTCGCCCAGTCGATCTTGGTCTTTCGCTCGGTCACCTTGGTCATGCGTCGACCGGCCAGCGGCTCGGTAGCCATGAAGGCCAATGACCTCTTCGCTCGTCGCCCGGACCGCGACTTCCATCCCGACAGCAAACTTGAGGCGGCGCTGCACATGGCGGACACTTCCATTGCCAAAGTCCTTCACATCCTCGAAGCGCACTGAAAATCTTCAACACTCCGTCTCAAGGAATGGGCGGGTAAGAATCTAAGAGGTGGGCCCCAGTCGCACGCCAACCCGCGGCGCAACTCGTTCTCGTACTTGCTGATAGATCGGCAAATTCACACCTTCTGCGACCTCCAGCGAAACGCATAGTGCAAA
Organism: Burkholderiaceae bacterium; assembly: GCA_035719405.1. Classification (GTDB taxonomy): domain Bacteria; phylum Pseudomonadota; class Gammaproteobacteria; order Burkholderiales; family Burkholderiaceae_C; genus CAMLIZ01. Next base: position 2,605 of record DASTGE010000570.1, on the reverse strand, counting down.
TCGCACCGGCTCCTTGATGGGGCCGGCATCGGCCAGGCAGTTGACGCGCACGGCTAGGGTCGTGCCTTCCTGGACGACCGCAGCGCGCGACTCCTCGAATACCTCGTGATGGATCGTTCCTTGTCGGAGTTGCCGCCACTCGCCTTCAGCACGATCGCCGCGCAATGGTCCCTCGGGCAGGTCAACCCAGAGCCGCGCCACGCGGTACTTCGAGTGTCGCGGATTGATCGGTGTCATCCATGCCAGCGTCACCGTGATCTTGCGCTTTATGACCGTCGCATGGAGTGCCGGCGGATAAGGCACGCGGAACTCCAGGGCCTTGTCGTTCTTCAGTGCGCCGACACCCAGCAGGGTCGCGCGTTGTGCCGTGCAGGTCAGAGCCCTCTCGACGTCGGCCACGCCGAGTCCACCGTAGCGGCTTGCCAACCGCCGCTTTGCCTGCCATTCGTCGACATCGGGCCTGGCCGCCAGCACCTGGGACTGCACGTCGCCAAGGAGCGCGCCGTGAGCGAGCAGTGCCTTGATCAACACCGCGTCATAGCGCTCGTCCAAGGTCTGGTAGCTGGCTCGGAGGATTTCGAGCACCGCGTGGGCGCGCGCAGCCCAACGCGTTCCCATCGCGGCGGCATTGCTGGTGCCACGCGTGTGCAGTGCGGCGCCTTGTGCCGTTGGCGGCGCGGCCGCCAACTGCCCCGGCGGCTGCAGTGCTTCGATGGCCTGAACACGCGTCTGCCCAGCCGGTGAATGGACGGCCTCCCGATAGAGGACGCGCCCACCTGGAAGCAGGATGTCAGGCTTCACCGCTCGCCGGAACCCCGGTCCGATACCCGAGTAAGGCGCCAAGCCGCCTTCCGCGAACAACAGGAAGCGTCCGGGCACAGGGGTCACCATAGACGCGTCCGAATGACATGCCCCGACGGTCACGGCATTGACCGATTCGGCCGGGGCCAGGATACGGCGATGCATGTCGTCGCGGCACAGTGCCTGCGTCGCCAACCTTGATCGTTGCTCCAGCGGCATGGCGGACACGCTGCCTGCTGCGACGTCCAGCAACAGTTCGCCATGCTCCCGATTGCCCGCACTGACGACAAAGAGCACGTTGTACTTGTGCTGCAGCCAGTCGAGCAAACGAGCCCATGGCGACAATTCGCCACCGAACGATCGATGGGGGTCGCCCACGGAGAGATTGATGACTCGCACCGTAGGCGCCAGTGCGGGCCGTCCGGCAGTTGCCTCGAACATGCGCCGCACGGCCACATGGACCAAGTCGATCAGCAGGCGGTCATCTGGTGTGCGTTCGACGCGTTGACCGTTCGGCCCGGCGGGACGCATGATCGGCCGCGCATAGATGGGCCGGGCGAGCGGTGCCTCAGACAGCCTCAGGTCGCCTAACGCTATCAGCGACGCCATCGCCGTGCCGTGGGTTCGCTCTGCTGCCGGATAGTTGTCGCCCCAGTTGTCTGGGTCGTCGATATCGACGCGGCCTTGCAGCATCGGATGGTTGGCGAGTGGCAGGCCGTCGAGCAAGGCGACCACAGGAGTTCCGTCGGTGCGTTGCGCAGGCGGTGACCTTGTCGGCGAGCGCGCCGCTGCTGCCTCGACCGGAACGACAGCCTGCCCTTGAGCGCGGAAGAACATCACCCGGTCGGAGTGCAGCAACGGTGGTGCATCTCCATCAAGTAGTTGCCCCACACCCCGGGCAGGCATGTCAACCAGGAACCCGTGATAGGCAATGTCGTCGATCAGGCTCTCGTGAAGTACCGCACCGTCCGATTGCGCCACAAGCTCGCGGATCTCCGCCGATGCCGCGGCGTTTCTCGCCGCCGAGGCAAAGTGCCAAGCTTCAATTTCGAACTGGATCGAAGCTGCACCGTGCTCGATACGGAAACGCAGTGCATCTCGAAGCTCCGCACCCAGACGGTCTGCTGGACTCCAGAATCGGGCGTCCTTCAGATGCGCGAAGACGCCCTTCCACGTGCTCAGGCCCGGGCCCAGGTTCGCTCCTGGATCATCTCGGTACAGAGTCCACAGGCGAACCACCTCGTCGAGCGCAGCCCGGTTGCTTCCAACGAGAAAGGGCTTGCCGCCAAGACGCTTACCTCTCTCCCGCGTGTCGTAGAAGTCTTCGTCGGGCGCGATCTCGCCGTCAACAGCAGCCAGCCACTCCAGCCCTGGCACCCGCTGCGCCGTCGAGATGAAGTCATCGACGGATCCGACGGTCTCCAAGACAAGCACCAAATCCGGATCGTCGTTCTGCGCGCGGGCACGCAGTTCCAACCGGCGTGAGTCGAAGGCCGCTTGCAGGCGTCCAAATCGGTCACCCAGCCGCCGGCCCTGGCGCGCATGGTCGGGATAGTGAACGGACGGCGGGAAACCGTTCCCCCCTTCGCGCGCCACTTGCGACGACGCGGGAAAAATCAGCAGTGGAAACTGGTCAGCTGCGCCGTCGCCACGCATCAAGGCCCGTCAGCAGCTGTTGGTCCCACGCGCTCTTTCCATTGCGAAAGGCGCTCGGTCAAGATCCGCTTGAGGTCCGCGCCCGGCAATGCCAGCACATACCGACGTTGCACGTCCTCGCAGAACTGCTCTAGATCGGAGAAAGTCT
>DASTGE010000569.1:0-8877 GCA_035719405.1 Burkholderiaceae bacterium | reverse complement strand
TGCGGTGCCGGGCTGCCCAAGTTCTGCGAGCAGCCACGCGGCGTCGATTCGTGCGCGCGCGTGCTCGCGACCGAAGGATGTCTGGCAAATAAGGGTGTTCAGCATCGACAGGGCAGCTTCGTGGTCGCCCCACGCGTGGTGCTCCGCGGCCAACGAGCGGGTGACGGCCGCGCGCGACTCCACATGGAATGCGGAAATCGGATGGGAGCGAATTCGTTCGCGCACCGAAGCGGTTTCGTCGAAGCAACGTGCCGCAGACAAGGCGCGCAGGTGCAGCCAGTAAAGCATCAGCAGCGGCTCGGCCTGCTGCGGACGCGCCGCCACGGCGCGATCGACGATTCCACGCAGGCCGGTGAGATCGCCGCGCCACAGCGCGAGGTGCGCCAAGGCGACGGCCTTCGGTCCGAGCACGCGAGGGTCGAATCCACCCGAAGTTAGGCGCTCTGCGATCGAGGTCAGCCGTTCCAACCCTTTGACGTCGCCCGACTCGCACAGCACCCTTGCCAGGGCATCGCTGCAGATGGCCACGTGCTCCGGGTGCTCCAGCGCTTCAAGGTCCGTCAGCACCTCTTCGGCCTCTTTGTGCGCGCGGTCGAGTGTTCCGAGCGTGGCATTCATCGAGGCCAGGCGTGCGGTCCCGACAGTGGCATAGCCGCGCAAACGGTGCGCCTTCATCTGGCTCACCGCGTCCTTCATGCGCTGTTGCGCCCGGAACAGGTTCCCCTCGCATTCCTCGATCATCGCGATCTGCATATTCAGATGGCCAACGTGGAGGGAGTTGCCGGATGCGGAAAACGCCGCCTCGGCCAAGGTGAAGCGGCTCCTGGCGTCGTGCAGCCGGTGGCTTGCGATCTCGGCCAAGCCGAAATAATGATGAACCGTTGCGCGCAAATCCGCACAACCCAAGCCCTTTGCCAGTTCCTCAGCCTGACTGAAGTGCGCAAGCGCGCCTTCAGCATCGCAGCGCAGGCCGAGTTTCATGCGCCCCAGCAACAGGTGGGTCATCGCCTGCACGCGTGCATCGCCTCGCTGCCGCGCCTGCTCCAGCAGCATGTCTGCGGCAGGCTCCGCTTCAGGTTCGCCAAGTGAAACCTGCACCTGCAGGCACCACAGGCGCGGCGCCAGACTGAATGGTTGGAGCTCGCGCACCAGGTCGAACAGCTTGGCCGCAGACTGCACCCGCTGCTGGTTGAAAAGCTCGATGCCTCGGGAGAAAGCCTGATTCACGAATGGATCGTCGCACTCGAATTCGACGTCGACACCATTTCCGGGAAACATTGCGCTGCTGATGGCCTGCGCAAAACGCTGTCCCATCACCACCAGGTCCCGCTCACACAAGCTCCCGCAGCGAGGGGCGCTGCCGGCCTGGCTCAGCTCGTAATCGAGCCAGAGCTCGACACCCTGACGTCGAAGCCTCGCCCACACCACCCACGTCACCCCCAGGGCGTCCAGCGCAAGCTGCACCTTGTCCAGTACCACCGCGTCTCGCGGCAGGCGGCCCAGCGCCTCAAGCATGGTCTGCATCGGAACCACCTCGAGCCGATCATCGGCTTCAAGTCCGTGGCCGACCAGCGCCATGAGCCCGAACTGCGTCCAATCGAACGAATGATCTCCTGTCTGGTTCTCGCAAGGCAGCACGCCCACCCTTGTGCGTCCGCCTGCCTGCGCCGGCATTGAAACGGGAGCGGGCCCTTCTGCGAGTGACTCGAAAACCTCCCCAACAAAACGGTAGCCGTAACCGTGGACGGTCTTGATCCACACCGGCTGTGCGGCCGAGTCGCCGATCGCCTGGCGAACCTTCATGACCGTCCGGGCGAGTACGCTGTCGCTCACCTCCTGGTGCTGCCAGAGTGTCTCGGCCAGCTCTGCCTTGGAAACCACTCGATGACGCTCGTTCACGAGCATCAACAGCAGATCGAACGCCTTCGGCGCGATTTCCCTGGCGTGCCCGTCGAGGCGGACCTCGCGCTGGTGCACGTGCACTTCACAGGAGCCGAAGCGCAATACGTTGGGAGCAGCCATTCCCTCTTTACAGTTCCCTCGACGCGGCAGGGTACCAGCAAGCGCGCCTTCCCGGACTACCGGACGCGCGCGCTCGGGCATCAAGCCGGCGGATACTGTGCAGCTGTTCGCTGACCTTCTACCGTCCAGCTGGTCTGTGCACGCACGCCATAGTTGACGCCCCTCGTCTCTGTCTCCCTGCCCTTCTCCCGAACGAGGAGCAGCAGCGGCCGCCACGTCGCGGTGCGCTGAAGCACAGCTTCCATCGCCTTACCCGCATCCTCCACATATCCGCCATCCCCGAGCTTCTCAGCCAGCGCCTTGTTCAACCTGAAACCGTCGATCCAGGCCGAGGCCTGTGGGCGCATGGAATAGTTGAGGTTGTACTGACAGTAGTAGCCGCAGTTCTCGATGGCTTTGATGAACTCTTCCAGCAGTCGCTCGGCTTCTTTGCGATTCTCCGGCGTGTCTCTGGTGCCGTTGACCTCCGGCAAGGTCTCGATGCAGCGTTGAAGCCACGCCTCGCGATGCGCTTTGATTTCCGCGATTATTTCCTTCGCAGAGTTGTAGTGACGGTCGATGTCAGCGTCCTGCTTGTCGTTCAGGGTAAATGGCGAAATGCCGTGCTTTTGAAATTGCTGTCCCCATTCGCGCTCCACGCTCAACATCCCGGGCACCCTGCCGCCTGCAAACTTGCCGGCGTTGCCCACGGTATGCGTTCTCGCGTTTTCAGGCAGAGAGGCATTCAGGACGATGCCGCTTCCCGCTGTCTGCCTGGCGCTGCTCGTCATGTCCCCCTTGACGGCCACCGCCCCCCCTTCCTCACTTCGCATCTCCAGACTGCGCTCGGCCCTGAGATCGATCAGGTTGACCTGCAACTGCAGGCCCGCGGTGGCGCCGTCGGGTGCATCGCGGGGTCCAAACAATTTTACGCTCGGCGTTACACCGAATTTTCCCATCACCGACAAGCTGGTTTGCTCGTAGTCGGCGACCACGGCATCCGGGCACCGCGCCAGCACCGCCTCCAATGGCCCTGAGAACGGCGGTTCCAGACTCTTCCAGAGGACGATGCTCTCGAAGGCTTTTCGGATGTTCTCGCGTTGTGCGGCATCCTCGCCCCTTTTTCGGAAGAACCGGACCAGCGTTCCCTGCGTCGTGGCCTTGACACTGGAATAGGATTGCGTCGCCGCCACGGTCGCGTTCCCGATCGGCGGAAGATCGAACACCCATCCCACGGGCACGGCAACGTCGGTTGAGCGTGTCTTGGCCGCGCCCACCAGCATTTCCATGCCGATCAACGGCTGGAAGAACTGGAGCACACTTTCATCCTTCACAGCATAGTTCGCCGAAATGTTCGCGAGCAAAGGGATCAGCGGCGCAAACGGCACGAACGGCACCCCTATCCCACGCACGTTTCCTGCGGAGATCTTTATCCTGTTCCGCAAACCCCACTCACTGAACATCGGCTCGAAGAACTTGTACAAGTCACGCTCGTTTTCGAAGCGTGTCAATCGCGACAGACGTTGGCTCTCCTTCATGTCTGCCAGGTTCAGCCCCAGCCCTTCATCGAGCTGTTTGCGCTGCGCGTCATTCATGCGATCCCCGTAGCGCGCTTCCAGTTCTCCGAGCACTGCCTCTATGACCTCCTCGGCACCGATCCCGGCATCCGAACGGAGCGTGAAGCCTTTCTCGCGGCGATGGTGCGCGATACGGTCCGTGTACAGGCGGTTCAACGGCTCGGGCAGTTCCGATGGTTGTCTTCCCACGCCGTCGCTGCCCCCAAGCGACGCCCCCGGCGCGAGCCCGTCCTGAGCTGCACGCCGCTTATTCAGCGCCTCGGAGTACATATTTCGCATCCTGTCGAAGTCCCGCTTCCTGAGAGTCGTCACGTCGTCCTCGTACTCGTTGACGTAGCGGGCGACGACCATTGCGGCCAAGACAAGCTCGGCTCCGTTTTCGCCGTAATCACCGGCCGCCACAGCCTCGGCGAACTCGAGCAGCCTGTTGCCCGCTTCCCGGATTGCCTCTTCCCAAATAGACCGGTGTGTCTTCAGACCGAACCGCTCGGCCATCGCAGTCACACTGGAAATGGCATCCTTCCCGACCCCCTTGGCGTCTGAGACGCTCCAAGGCATGAACAGCTGCTTGCAGGCGACAGCGACCTTGTTTGTGTCTTCGAGCCAGTCGGTGGTCAGCTTCAGCAAACGAAGGTTCTGTTCATGGTAGAGTGAGCCGTCGGCATTGGACAAGTAGCCGTTTCGCACGGCGTTGTAGGCACCAAGCGCCCGAGGACTGAAGTTGGCGTTCAGGTGTGCGTCCAACTCGTTCCCCGCGCGTTTGATCCCGCTGGAGAGATAGGTTTCCCGCCAACTGAGGCTTCTACTCTTCCCAAAGGGGTGGTCCACGTCATCCCAGACAAGCCGCGTGGCCGCCACCCGCTTGGCTTCGAAAAGCCAGTCCTTGACACGTTGGTCCGTCTCCCTTTCGATGGCCGCGTCGGCTTCCCAGTAGACGCGCAAGGCGGCAAGCTGCTGACCGTTCATGGCATGCGTGTTCTTGCCCATCAATTGCAGAACCTCGAGGCCGCGAGGTTTGTCAGCCATCAACCAGAACAGCGCCTTGACATCCGGTTCCAGGTCGGCGCGCGTTTCGCCATTCGAATCGATCGCATCCAGCGTCCCCATCCGCGTGACCGCGTTCAGCAGGCTGGAAGCACGCCTGGCATCGCCCCCACAAATGAAGGCGAGGCTACGGGAGATCGCCTCCGCCACTGCGAGCCGGGACAGTGCATCCTTTGGGGGCTCACCGCTCTCATAGGGCGAGTTCGGCCAAGATTGAACCAGCTGTCCCACTTCCTGCCCCAGGCGCGCCTTGTGCACGGATCGTTTGAATCCGGGAAGGTCCTTCAGAACGGCATAGAGTTGAAGATCCTCCAGTTCCTTAAACCTCTTTTCCAGATCCGCCTCGTCATTGGCGGCTGCCTCGAGCTTTTCATTGATCCGGGTCTCACGAGATTCATTCAATGCCACAAGGCCATTGTGCGCCACATCGCGCTGGGCCTTCGCAGAGGCGATTATTTCATTGACCCTGGTAATGTCCTTTTCCAGTACCTCAATCATCTTTTGCGAGTTCTCGACGCCTTTTTCCGCGCCGCGCATCCCGTGCTCGGCTTCCGACAGCGCATTTCCGAGCTGCCCGGCAGCCTTTTCGAGTTCTGCCTTGACGGCCACAAGCGGAAAACGGGCCAGTTGATCAGGGCCAACGTGCCGGGCAATTGTTCCCATGGCGTTCTTGATCCCTTCCTGGCTCGCCTTCACTGCGCCAACGGGTTTCTTCAGCCTTTCTACCAACTCACGGTATGCCGAAAAACTTTCCGCGGACGCCTTTTCGACCTCTTTGAGGTGGTCCAGCGCTTCCTGCAGCCCTGCGAGTGCGGGCTCGAAATCGTCCAGCCTTCGAATGGCTCTCTCCCTGTAATACTCGATCGCTGCAGCACGCCGATCGAGTTCACCGCAGACGAACTCGACGTGCTTGTGCTTGACGAACGCGAGGAACGCCGCCGCAGCGATGCCCTGAACATCACTCAAGGATGTCTTCTGCTTCGCGGCATCCTCCAGCTCCCGGAGCTCCGCCTCGATCCTCCTGATCTGCACCAGGCGGCTGCCTCCATCTTCATCTGAATCGTCGCCATCTTCCTCTTCTTTGATTTCGTAGAGTCCACCTCTCGACTCCATGCTCAACTCTTTCAGCTCGTTGAGCAGATGATCGAGTTTTTCGAGACGGCCTCGCAGGTCTTTTACCAGATCCTCGTGCTTTGCCTTTGCGGCCGCGATAGGGTCCTCAGGTTCTCTTGGCGGCCGATTCTTCAATGGACGGCCGGTGAGTGTCTGCATCTTGGACAAAGGCTGCGGCGCAAGAAACGGAAGGCACGCGATCAAATTCTCTATTCCCTTTTTACCTCCAGGCCGATCGTGCAGCCCGTGCTGCGGCTCAAGCAGCCTCCTGATGATGTCTTTCACGTCAGACAGGAGTTCTTCAACTTTGGCCTTCTCCTCCTCCAGAGCCTGTACGGCAGCTTTCGGCCTCCCAGTACGCCCCGGCGCTTGGGCTTGAAGGTTTTGCCCGGAAGCCACGGCCTCAGGAATCTGAACCGCTTGTACCGTACTTTGAACCTGAGCCCCCTGCTTGGCGGACTTCAACTCCGCTTCTGCAATCTTACTGTCGAAATCAATCAGCTTTTTGACCAGCTCGGCGTAGTCTGCATCCCATCCGTCCGCCGCCTCCTCTGCTCGTTTGATTTCCAGGTTGATGGCGTCTGACTTCCTTTGTGCCCGGCGATCCCTGCTTTTTGCAAAGGCTCTCTGCAACGCCCTTCTCTGAGTCTCCAACGAATCGAGGTCGTTATCAGGGTTGCGCTCAATGGCTTCGACTTGCTTCCTGACGGCGATCCTGTCCTTTTTCAAGTCCTCAATGGCAGCGATCGTGCCTTTCAGGCTCTTGTTCGCATCCGCCACTTCCATGGCTGCCTGATTCAACTGTGCGTCGCGGGACTCCGGCTCATGCAGCTGGCCGAAATCTCGCACGCCTGGATCCAACTCCGCCACGCAGGCAGTGGTGCTTTCCTCCGGTCGGGCGCGCGGAGGCTGCTCATTTGTCCTGGTTGCACCAATCCCTGCCAGGCTGGCGGATATGGTCGCAGGCCTGGATCCAAGCCATTTCCGGAACCTCTTGGTGCGCGACTTTCGTGGCGGCGGAGCCTTGGGCAGGAAGCTCAGCAGTGACTCTCCAGTTTCCTTGGACGCTTCGACCTTGCGCGCCGCGTCCGCCTCGGTGGGGTCTTGCGATGTCGAGCCCGTCTGCTCAGGGGCGCTTTCCAGCCTTCCGAGGGCCGGATCAATGTTCAAGAGTGAGGGCTCCTCGACCTCACTTGTCGTCGACTCCAAGGCAGACGCGCGGCGGGTTTCAACTTCCTTCGCCGTTGCGTCGACCGTCGTTTTCAACTCCGGCAACTCCCCTTCCGGAGCGTCCTTGGCTTTCCACTGGGCATCATGGATGGCTTGCGCGAGCGATTCCTCCTCACCCTTGAGCTGAGCAATGAGTTCGTCGAGATCCATGAAGCGCTTGAACTTCTCGGCGTAGGCCTTGTCCTTGCGCCTGAGTTTGGCCTCGGCGGCATCAAACTCCTGGCTCGCTTTCCGCAACTGCGGAAGCGAGGCTCTTTCCGCCCGCACCTCGGACGCAATGTGCAGCTCGTTCCGCATGGCCGCTTCGACAGCTTTTCTTTGCTTGCTCAAGCCCTTCAACCTGCCATCGAGGGCGAGCTCGATCGTCACCATCTGCTGTTGCATGAAGTGCTTCTCGGCCGCAGCTGCGGCCATTCTGGCCTGCACGTTCTGCAGCCTTTGCTTCATGTCTTCTGCCCGCTGCGTCCATTCCCTCCTTGAGGCGACGACTGGGAGGTCCGGCCGGGAAGGAGACCAGGGTGGAGAGTGATCGCTCGGGGCAGCGGCCGGTATGTTGGGTGTACGGCCAACGTTCTGTGCACCGAGCGGCAAGAACTCGTGAAGTCGCGTGGCCTCGCCAATGGCCTTGCCAGTGAGGATGTTGACCAGCACAGATTGGGATATTTCGTCCCTGCCTTTGGTCTTCACCTGCATGTTCAGCGCCGACCAGGCATCGCCCTGCGACAGCAGCTCGTCGACGCTCGCCCTGATTTCTGCCGCCTTTTCCTGCATTCCGGCGTTTGGATCCTCGATGGCGGCATCGCTGGCGATCTCGGCGAGGGATTCGAGGCGGTCGCGGGCGAATCCAGTCTCGGGCCTCATTTGGAGCACCCTGGTATAGGTGTCGACCGGCCTGTGCGCTTTCGATACGGCGTCGAGCACCTCGCTGATGCGGTTCCAGGCCCGCCCCAGCTTTTCGCCCACCGGTGCATTGTGCACGTCGTCCCTTCCGATCGCGGATCTGCAGTACTGGTGCATGTAACCTGTGACGCTCTCCAGAAAATCCTCCAGAAGCTCGTGCTCCTGAATGAATTGAGATTGTGCGGCCCAGGTCTCACCGTTTTTGGTGACGATTCGAAGCGTCGAATCGGTGCCCTTGTGCAGCACCTGCACGCGCGTGTTGAGCGCAGTGCCACGGATGGCCAAGCTGGTTGAGGGTGTAAGGGGTATGGTCCACGGCAATATGGCGCCTCGCTTAAGCTCCAGGCGCCTCACATCCGACAGTTTGTGTTCCTGAATGCTCAACTGGGAAGCCGACTCCAGTTGCCTCAAGTCCTGCGCTTGCGTTTTCGCCGCCAGGCCCACTGAGACGGGACCGGCGGAAATCGTCGTCTTGTTCGGCTCGAAGGGGAGTTTGCGTTTGCCAAATGCTCCAATGCCGACCGACAACTCAGTCCCGCTCGTCCTGCGTGTATTGATCAGTTCAGCCACCGAAAGCAGCTCGTTGCGATCCAGCAGCGCGGCAAGCCGGTCCGGATATTCCTGGCCGTCCTCGGTCTTGAGCGCATCGGGGTCCATGAAATCGATCAGGATGTCACCGAAGCTGCGTCGCATCTGGTCCTCATGCCCAGAGGTCCGTATGTGCCGCAAAGTCACGCCGTCGAGTTTGGCCCACTCCTGCTGCATGTCTGCGCGAATCACGTCGAAACGGGGACCGGCCTGAAACACGCCCAGGTTCGCCAGCGGCAAGGCGCCCATGTTCGTGATGCCGAGCCCTGCCCTGGCCGTGAATCCGCGCGCCTGGCCTTTGCCAAGGTACATTTGCACCGCGGCACCGTTCATCGCAATGTCCATCGAGGTTTCGGTTGCAACGCTTCCCCCGAGGCCAAAGGTCAAAGGCATGCCGCTGATGAACTGAATCGGGAAGCTGAAG
>DASTGE010000568.1:0-2170 GCA_035719405.1 Burkholderiaceae bacterium | reverse complement strand
GGAACGGAACACGATGACTGTGCCGGAGAATGGATCTTCGCCCAACGCCTCCGCAGCCAGCCTGCGAGAGAATGAGCACCCTTCCGGAAGTCGATCGGCCGTGTCGCTATTAGAACCCGTGTCCCTCCTGCGATGCTGATCATGGTCTGCCTGACGAGCGTCGCACGGCGCGCAGCACCGCCATCAGCCATTCGCCATCAACGTCGTCATTCACCCGCACCACCGCACCAGCGAGCTCGATCTCAATGCGACGGGCTCCCTATCGTCCGTCATAGCCGGTCGCTGCAATGCGGACCCCTTGCGCGCTTCATGGCGCCAGCCAAACAACTGCTGCGGGTGCAGCTGCCACCGCCGGGCCACATCCGACACCCGAATACCAGGGACCAACGTCTCAGCCACGATCTGCGCTTTCTCCTCCGCAGACCACCGTCGCCGTCGACCAGGCCCAGTCAGCAGCTCAACACGTCGGAAACCTCTCTTCGTTTCGTCGGTAATTGCGTCCATATGGATGACACCAAGCCCAATGCTTCATGCCCTCCAAGCACTGGACCTGCCCCGGTTTCGTGGAGAGATGAAAGCTTGTGATCAAGCTACGTGATCTGACGCTATGTTGTCCTCCTGTTTGTTGGCATTCTTTGGTTCGGCCCCCTGCGGAGCCATTCTTCCGTCCCGACCTGCGGGCTGACGCGGCTGCCGCGCGGAGCGGCGGTCAAGGACGGCCGCATTCTGCGGCCGCCCGAAGGGCTTGTCCTTGAGGGCCGTGAGCACGGCGGCAGGCTGATGTGCGTCGGGAACGGCAGCAGCTGCGTGGTGCCGGCGCTCGTAGTCGATCGGTGAGAGATAGCCGATCGATGAGTGACGGCGTCGCGGATTGTAGAACCCCTCGATGAATTCGAAGGCTGCACGTCTCGCCTCGGCCTGCGTCTTGAAGCGACAGCGATCGAGCAGTTCGCATTCGAGGGTGGCGAAGAAGCTTTCGCACATGGCGTTGTCGTAGGCGTCGCCGACCGAACCCATCGAGGGACGTACGCCAGCCTCGCGGCAGCGCTGGCCGAACGCAATCGAGGTGTATTGCGAACCCTGGTCGGAGTGGTGGATCACATCCTTGGGCCGGCGCGCCACGAGCGCCATGCTCAGCGCATCAAGCACCAGTTGCGCAGCCAGCGTGGTGGACATCGACCAACCGACGATGCGACGGCTGAAGGCGTCGAGCACCACCGCGAGATAGAGAAACCCCGACCAGGTCGGGATATACGTGATGTCAGCTACCCACAGCCGATCGGGCGCTTCTGCGGTAAAGTCGCGCTCGACCAAGTCCGGCGCCTGACGGCCCTCGCCCTTCACCGTCGTGACGACGAACCTGCGGCGTGACACACCGGCAAGGCCAGCCTGCAACATCAACCGCGCCACGCGCTTGCGACCGGCACGAATGCCCTTGGCCATCAGCTCGGCGCGGATGCGCGGTGCGCCATAGGTGCCATGGGAGTTCGCATGGGCAGCGTGGATCTCGGCGAGCAACGCCGCATCGTCTTTCGCCCGCCGAGAGAGCGGCCGCTTCATCCACGCATAGTAGCCACTGGAGGAGACACCCAGCAGCCGACACATGCTGGCGATCGGATAGTCCGCCTGGTGATCGCTCACGAACCGGAACCCTTCGGTGGGATCGCGTTCGTCTCCCGAGCGAACCAGGCGGCCGCCTTTGAGAGGATCTCCCGTTCAAGCTTGAGCTGGCGATTCTCGCGCCGCAGTCGATTGAGTTCTTCACGCTCCGCCGTCGTCAGGCCGCCATCACCGCGACCGGCATCACGTGCAGATTGCGCAACCCAGTTCCTGATCGACTGTGCCGTCGGCTCGAACTCGCGTGCCAGCTCCTCCGGTGAGCGACCGGCGCGCACCAGCTCGATAATCTGACGACGGAACTCAGGCGGGTAGGCTGACCTTGTCTTGCCCATCGTGGACTCCTCGAACCCAAATAGTCCGGTGTCCACCAAACCCGGGCAACTTCAGAGCGCACCCTGGCATGGCTCAATCGCTGCCGCCGTCTGGCAAAGGACTTCGAGAACCTTACCGACAATGCACTGGCGTTCCTGCGCCTCGCCTCGATCCGCCTCATGCTCCGAAGGCTTTGTAATCCTTCATAAGCTTTCCGGACCGACTCTAACTATAGATG
>DASTGE010000567.1:0-3968 GCA_035719405.1 Burkholderiaceae bacterium | reverse complement strand
AAGAAGCAACTCGAAGCCCTTCAGGCCCAAGCCGACGAAGCCCGCAAGCGCGAAATGGACGGCGTCGTTCAGCGAATCAAGGACGCGATCAAGGAATACGGGTTGTCCGCCCAGGACCTTGGTTTCGGAACTGCAAGGCAGCCGCGGCAATCCGCTGCTCCGGCTGATCGCAAGGCCGGCCGCAAATCGGCAAAGCGTGCCGGTGGAGCCGCGTACCGTGACGAGGACGGCAACACCTGGGGCGGCCGCGGCCCGCGTCCCGCATGGCTGCGCAATGCGCTTGCTTCAGGCAGGACGCTGGAAGAATTCCGGGTGTAAAGAAGAAACGAGCCTCCCCAGGCTCGTTTCGCAACCGGTGGTTTGAACCGGGCGAGGCGCACGAGTACAGCCGCAGCCCGGGCAATGGCGGATCATTTGCCACAGCGTCAGCGCCCAAATGGCGATACGCGACCCCGTCAGGAAGCGCTGAATAATTCGTGCCGAGGAACCGTCCTTGTTTGGGTGAGGCGCAAATCCGCTGTCCGATAAACACCGCATTGCATCGAACACCACACTAGAATGTGACACCGCCGCGTCCAGCGGGGCAAGATCAACGAACCTACATCGTCCATCATGGCAACTGCAAAGAAGTCAACGGCAAGCACCGCAACCAGGAAAGCCGCCGTCCCCGCAAAGAAGTCCCTGGCCAGCTCCGCTCCGATGAAGCCGATCAAGGCCGCACTCAACAAGAGCACCCTGGCCGCACACATCGCGGACCAAACCGGCGTCGAACCGAAGTCAGTCAAGGCAGTTCTCGCCGCCCTGGAGGCAACGATCCTCGCCTCGGTCAACAAGAAGGGTGTCGGGGAATTCACCCTTCCCGGTCTGATCAAGATAAGCGCACAGAATGTACCGGCCAAGAAGAAACGCTTCGGCAAGGACCCGTTCACAGGCGAAGAAAGATGGTTCCCCGCCAAACCCGCGTCGGTCAAGATCAAGGCACGCGCACTGAAGAAGCTCAAGGACGCTGCCGCCTGACATTTGCTCGATCGGCCGGACACCGAGCGTCCATTGGATGACGGGACCTCGTTCCGGCGCGGCTTGCGAGTGCAGGCGCACCGCCTTGAGCAAATCTGCAAGGACGCGGGGAAGCGCTGAACAGCTCCGCGAAAGGCGCGAGGACGTTGTCTTGCGCTTCCTGCATATCAGCGATGTGAGCGCGATTTCAAGGCACTGCGCGCAATGATGCACCCGCCGCGGCAACGAAACGTTTGTCCGCCGCCTTCCCCTGCTCCTTCCCTCCCTGCCCCCTTCCTGTCTCTTTCCCGCCCCTTCCGCCCCTTCCGCCTCCTCCCCGCTTCTTCCCTCCCGGTTCCCTTCTCCTTCCTCCCTCTTTCCGGCTCTCCCCGCGCCAATGACCGACGTCCGGCACGCGGACCCTCCGGCACTCTTTTATCGCGCCCACCCGTCAGCACGACCTGTTGGCCAGGTTGAGGCCACGAGCAAAAGCAGTCGAATCCCATACCGAAACCCATGGCAACGCCGAACAAGTTCCAAGCGCACCGCGCATCCTCGCTTTGGGCAGTCTGCGAGTCTGGAAATCCTCCCCATCGCGACTTCGACGGCATCGGTTCTCCCGATTCATCGCCTCGCAAATCCGGTCGGAGGGCATCCCAGGCATTTATTCAGCCTCGCCTCATATCCGGTGTCGCCTGCCTTGTCGCCCTGCTGTCCGGCTGCGGCGGAGGCGGCGACAGCGTCACGACCGCTCTGCCCGAGACTGTCGCCATCACGGCTGACGAACAAGCCGAAGCAGGCGTTGCGACAGCATTCTCGGCATCGCCAATGCCTTCCCAGTTGCACCTGTCGTGGGATTTCGGTGATGGTTCCACCAGCTCCGAGACCTCACCCCGCCACGTCTTCAAGAATCCCGGCGAGTATCAGGTTTCGCTCACGGTTCGAAACGAGGCAGGCGAAACGAAGTCAGGCAGCATCAAGGTCTCGACAGGCTACTTCGAAAGATTGAACGGCAAGATCTGCAGCGGCCCGAACCGCAGCGGCTGGTGCTGGCAGCGCCCGCTTCCTGCCGGCAATCAGGTCGCCGATGTCACCTTTGTCGATGGTGACACGGGATGGGCTGTCGGCGACGCGGGGCTCATCATGAAGACGACCGACGCAGGGGTGACATGGACCCCGCAGAAATCCGGCGTCAATGCCTCCCTCGGCCGTGTCCGATTTCTTGACAAGAAGGTGGGATGGGCAGTTGGCCAAACCGCTTACCTCCATACCACCGACGGAGGTGAGACCTGGCATCCGCAGGTATCGGGCATTTCGCAACAGTGGGCCTCCGCGCCCCCCGACCTTTGGCTGATTGATCCCAACCGTGCCATTGTCGGGCTAGGGTGGTGGGCATCTCAGCACACACGCGACGGCGGGCAGACGTGGTCTTCCTCCTCGATGCATCCAACGCTCGTCACGTCGAATGGAACAGTGTGGTCAGTCTCCTCGTGGGAGGGGGTGATGAAGTCGACAGACATGGGCGAAACGACGAGCGTGTCGTTCAAGCCAACGGACGCGAATCAAAGCATCTCGCTCAGTCTGCTCGACTTCGCCGATGACATGCACGGGTGGGTTCTGGGCAGCGTCGCGGGTTGGACTCCGGTCCCCTCCACGCAGACGGCCATGTGGCGCACGATCGACGGCGGAGCCAACTGGGTTCCCTTGCCGGCCAATGGATTGCCTGCCAACGTCTCGTACTTCAAGTTCTACAACGCACTTGAAGGATGGGTGGTCGGTGACGGCACCATCTATCGCAGCACCGACGGGGGCGCGTCGTGGTTGGCCGTCGCAACACCGGCATCGGTTTTTGTCGCTCACGCAGCAGCAATAGACGCGAGAACTCTATGGTTTGCGACCTACAACGGTGACATCTATCTGACCCGTGATGCAGGCGTTGCCTGGAAGCTGTTCAAGGTACAGGGCGAGGGCGAATCCGGATGGCCCGACCTGAAAGTGGGAACGCGCGGCGAGCTGTATTTGCACTTTGCGGATCGCTGGTATCGATCGGTGGACGACGGCCAGAACTGGACACGTATGTTCGGCGCCGATCCAACGGAAGCCGACGCCTCGTTCGTGGCGCTTTGGTTCTTCGATGCGAGGAACGGGCTGGCACTCGACTCCAAGGGCCATCTTGTGGAGACGGCGGACGCAGGGGTGACATGGAGCGTGCGCGACGCGATGTCGTTCGCCTACACCTACAACTTTCTCCCGAGTGGACGTATCCAGTTCGCCTCCAGGAATGTCGGCTGGCTCGTGGCAGACGGACTGGGCGGTAGCAATGTCTACAAGACGACCGACAGCGGCAAGTCGTGGTGGGCTCCGCCCCAGCGGCAATCGATTCCATCGCCTGCCGACCTTCACTTCATCGATGAACAGCGGGGCTGGCTGGTCTCGATGACCGGGTCCATCTACCATTCGGAGGACGGCGGACAGACATGGTCCGAGCAGGCGAGGCTGCCGTATCGATGGACAACGGTACGCTTTGCCAACAGCCAGGTCGGCGTGGCCTTGGGCAACGACGGAATCATTGCGCGCACCACGGATGGCGGCGCCACGTGGACGCTGAAATACTCGGGAACCCCGCAGGAGTTGAGACGCATGGTCTTCAGCAACGAATCCACTGGCTGGGCCGTCGGCACAAGCGGTGCCGTGCTGAAGACAACCGATGCCGGTGAAACGTGGTCGACCGTCGCCGTTCCCGCTTTCAAGAGTCTCAACGACATCTTCTTCACGGACCCGAACACGGGCTGGGCTGTCGGAGACGGTGGCGTCCTCATCGAAACGAAGGATGGTGGCCTCAGCTGGAGTGCCCAGGCGACAGGAACGTCACAAGACCTCACGCGTCTTTTCATGGTCGATTCGCGCACCGGTTGGGTGGCCGGTGCCCATGGCGCCATCCTGACGACCGCGACAGGCGGGCGCTGAGAGGG
>DASTGE010000566.1:0-2904 GCA_035719405.1 Burkholderiaceae bacterium | reverse complement strand
CGTATGGCCGCGTAGTCCTTGATGCGTGAGAGCGCGGCTTCGAGGCCCTCGCTGGTGGTGGGCTTGGTCACGAAAGTGAACGCGCCGCGCGCCAAGCCGTGCTGCCGGTCCTCGTCCATCGTCACGATCTGGACGGGGATGTGGCGCATGGCGGGATCCTGCTTGAGCTGGCTGAGCACCGTCCAGCCGAGCATGTCCGGCAGGAACACATCCAGCGAGACGGCGGTCGGGTGGAACTCCCGCGCCAACGCGAGCGCATCCAGGCCGCGCGCCGTCACCAGCACCTTGAACCCTTTCTCATGGGCAAGCTCGACGAGGACGCGGGCATAGTAGGGATCATCTTCGATGATCAGCAGGATGGCGTCGCCGGCGTGCAGCGTGTCGCGGTCGTCTGGGACAGGGATCAGCTCGGTTGGGCGATCCGGCAGCCGGACAGCGGCCAGCGTGCCGGACGGCCGAGCGGGTGTTCCCCTGGGCACCGGCCCGGCCGCGCCATCCGCTGTGACCGAGCCACTGGAGGCGGATGGGCCGACATAGGTCTGCGGCAGATACAGCGTGAAGGTGCTGCCGACACCCGGCACGCTGCGAAGCTGAATCTCGCCGCCCAGCAGATTGGCAAGCTCGCGGCTGATCGCCAATCCCAGCCCCGTGCCGCCGAAGCGGCGGTTGGTGCTGGCCTCGGCCTGCTGGAACGCCTCGAAGATGATCTTCTGCTTTTCCGGCGGGATGCCGATGCCCGTGTCGGAGACCTCGAAGGCCACCACCCCGGCCGCCCCTTTGAGGATGGGGTGCTCGCTGCTCCAGCCCCCCGCGGCGGCGGAGACATTCAGGCGCACGCCGCCCTGTTCCGTGAACTTGAAAGCGTTGGAGAGCAGGTTCTTGAGCACCTGCTGCAAGCGCTTCGAGTCGGTGACGATGCTGCGGCTGAGATGCGGGTCCACCTGCACCTCGAAGGAAAGCCGGCGATTCTCCGCCTCGTGCCGGAACGGACGACCCACCATGTCCAGCATGTTGGTGATGATGATCTCCTCGGCTTCCACCGAGACCGTGCCGGACTCGATCTTGGAGAGGTCGAGGATGTCGCTGATCAGATTGAGCAGGTCGGTGCCGGCGCCGTGAATCGTGCGCGCGAACTCGACCTGCCTGGGCGTCAGATTGCCCTCAGGGTTCTCGCCGAGCTGCTGCCCCAGGATCAGGATGCTGTTGAGCGGCGTGCGCAGCTCATGCGACATGTTCGCCAGGAACTCAGACTTGTACTTCGAGGTCAGCGCCAGCTCGGCCGCCTTCTCCTCCAGCGCACGGCGGGCCTGCTCGATCTCCTGATTCTTGCGCTCCACCTCGACATTACGCTCGGCAAGCTGCTGCGCCTTCTGCGCGAGCTGTTCGTTGGTCTGCTGTAGCTCCGTCTGCTGCGCCTGCAGCTCCGCCGCCAACTGCTGTGACTGCACGAGCAGGCCCTCGGTCTGCATCGTGGCCTCGATACTGTTGAGCACGATGCCGATGCTGGCCGTCAGTTGTTCGAGGAACGCCAGGTGCGAGGCGGTGAACGTGCTCAGCGAGGCCAGCTCGATCACCGCCTTGACCTGATCCTCGAAGAGCACCGGCAGCACCATGACGTTGCGCGGGACGGCCTGGAAGAGGCCCGAACGGATCGGCACGGTTTGCGGCGGCAGATCGCTGATCAGCATGCTGCGCTTCTCCACTGCGCATTGGCCGAGGAGTCCCTCGCCGAGTTGCAGGTGTTGGACATGTCCGTCCGCGCCGTCGCCGGCGAAGGCCGAGAGCAAGCGCAGGCGCGAAGCCTCCTCCGGCTCCTCGGCTTCCATCCGGTAGATCACGCCCTGCTGCGCGTTGACCAGCGGCGTCAGCTCCGAGAGCAACATGCGGCCGACTGTCGCGAGATCGCGCTGGCCTTGCAGCATGCCGGTGAAGCGGGCCAGGTTCGTCTTGAGCCAGTCCTGCTCGGTGTTGCGGTCGGTCGTGAGCCGCAGGTTGTCAATCATCGTGTTGATGTTATCCGAGAGCTCGGCCACCTCGCCGCGCGCCTCGACCTGGATCGAGCGCGTCAGGTCGCCCTGCGTGACAGCGGTGGCGACCTCGGCGATGGCGCGCACCTGATTGGTCAGGTTGGCGGCCAACAGGTTGACGTTGCCGGTCAAATCCTTCCACGTCCCCGCGGCGCCCGGCACGTTGGCCTGTCCGCCCAGGCGCCCTTCCACCCCCACCTCGCGCGCCACCGTCGTCACCTGATCGGCGAACGTCGCCAGCGTATCGGTCATGTTGTTGATCGTCTCGGCCAGCGCCGCGACCTCGCCCTTGGCGTTGACGGTCAGCTTCTGCTTGAGGTCGCCGTCGGCCACGGCGGTCACGACCTTGACGATGCCGCGCACCTGCTCGGTCAGGTTGTTCGCCATGACGTTGACGTTGTCGGTGAGGTCTTTCCAGGTGCCGGCCACGCCCGAGACGCGCGCCTGCCCGCCGAGCTTGCCTTCGGTGCCCACCTCGCGCGCCACGCGCGTCACCTCAGCCGCGAAGGCGTTGAGCTGGTCCACCATCGTGTTGATCGTGACCTTCAGCTCCAGAATTTCGCCCTTCACGTCGACCGTGATCTTGCGCGAGAGATCGCCACGCGCCACCGCCGTCGTCACTTCGGCGATGTTG
Source organism: Burkholderiaceae bacterium (assembly GCA_035719405.1). Lineage (GTDB taxonomy): Bacteria > Pseudomonadota > Gammaproteobacteria > Burkholderiales > Burkholderiaceae_C > CAMLIZ01. The sequence goes on along the minus strand of DASTGE010000566.1, from coordinate 243 downwards.
CGCACTTGCGCCGTGAGGTTGCCGGCCATGGCGTTCACCGAGTCGGTCAGGTCTTTCCACGTCCCGGCGACGCCTGGGACCACTGCCTGCCCGCCCAGCTTGCCCTCGGTGCCCACCTCGCGGGCAACACGTGTCACCTCACTCGCGAAGGCGTTGAGCTGGTCCACCATCGTGTTGATCGTGTTCTTGAGGGCGAGGATTTCGCCCTTCACGTCCACGGTGATCTTTTTCGAAAGATCACCG
>DASTGE010000565.1:0-4117 GCA_035719405.1 Burkholderiaceae bacterium | reverse complement strand
GGAACTCTCCGATGCCTGGCAAAAGCGCGGCGGGTGCAAGGTCGAGATCGAGTCGGTCGGCGGCGTGGACGCTGCAAAGCGCGTCCAGGCAGGCGAGGCCTTCGATGTGGTATTCCTTGCCTCGGACGCGATCGACAAACTCGTTGCGGACGGCAGCGTCGCATCCGACGGAAAGGTTGACCTCATGCGCTCCGGGGTGGCCGTTGCCGTGCCGGCCGGCGCCGCGCACCCGGACATCTCCACCGAACAGGCCGTTCGGCACGCTGTGCTTCAGGCTCGCACCATCGGCTATTCCACCGGTCCGAGCGGGGTCGCGCTCAGGCGTCTGTTCGAGCAATGGGGCATTGCCGGGCAGATCAAGGATCGCATCGTGCAGGCCACGCCGGGCGTTCCCGTCGGTTCGCTTGTGGCTCGCGGCGAGGTGGCACTCGGGTTTCAGCAGTTGAGCGAGCTGTTGCATGTCGAGGACCTCGACATCGTGGGCCCGCTGCCCGAGGCGATCCAGTTCGTGACCACCTTCTCCGCCGGAATCTGCGCCGGCTCCTCACAACCGGAGGAGGTACGCCGGATGCTGGCCTTCATGAAATCCCCGGAAGCGGGAGAGGCCAAGCGCCGCCAGGGCATGGAGCCGGCCTGACCCATCATCCACACGAGGAGACGCGCATGATCATCGATTGTCACGGCCATTACACGACGGCGCCCAAGGCGCTGGAGGAGTGGCGCAACAAGCAGATTGCGGGAATCAAGGATCCATCGGCAATGCCGAAGCCGTCGCAGCTGAAGATCAGCGACGACGACATCCGCGAGACCATCGTCAACAACCAGCTGCGTCTGATGAAGGAGCGCGGCAACGACATGACGCTGTTTTCGCCGCGTGCGAGCTTCATGGCCCACCACATTGGCGACTTTGAAGTCTCCAACACCTGGTCGGCGATCTGCAATGAGCTGTGTTCCCGCGTGAGCCAGCTGTTTCCCGACAATTTCGTGCCGGTAGCCATGCTGCCGCAGTCACCCGGCGTCGACCCGCGCACCTGCATTCCCGAATTGGTGAGGTGTGTCGAGGAATACGGATGCGTCGGCATCAATCTCAACCCCGATCCCTCCGGTGGCCACTGGAAGGAGCCGCCGCTGACCGACAAGTGGTGGTACCCGATCTACGAAAAGATGGTCGAGTACGACCTCCCGGCGATGATCCACGTCAGCACGAGCTGCAACCCGTGCTTCCACACCACAGGCGCCCATTACCTGAATGCCGACACCACGGCCTTCATGCAGTGCCTGCAGGGCGACCTGTTCAAAGACTTCCCCAAGCTGCGCTTCATCATTCCCCACGGCGGCGGGGCGGCGCCTTATCACTGGGGACGCTTCCGCGGCCTGGCGCAGGAACTGAAGAAGCCGCTTCTGACCGAGCACCTTCTGAACAACATCTTCTTCGACACCTGCGTCTACCACCAGCCGGGCATTGATTTGCTGAACGAGGTGATTCCTGTGAAGAACGTGCTGTTCGCCTCCGAGATGATCGGCGCGGTCCGCGGCATCGACCCGACGACCGGCCATTACTACGACGACACCAAGCGCTACATCGACGCCTGTGAGCAGTTGTCCGACGAAGACCGCCGGGCGATCTTCGAAGGCAATGCCCGACGTGTCTTCCCGCGCCTGGACGCGCGACTCAACGGCAAGGGGCTTTGAGCATGTACGAAATCGGGGTTGTCTATCGCAACATCAGGCGCGCCGATCGCGCCGTCGCCGACGAACTGGTGCGATTCGGTTCCGCCACCGTCCACGAAGCCATGGGCCGCGTGGGCCTGATGAAGCCGTACATGCGGCCGATCTATCCAGGTGCGCAAGCATCGGGCACGGCCGTGACCGTGCTCCTGCAACCTGGCGACAACTGGATGCTTCATGTGGCAGCGGAGCAGATCCAGCCGGGCGATGTGGTCGTGGCCGCCGTGACGGCCGAAAGCACTGACGGCTTCTTTGGCGACCTGCTCGCCACATCGTTCCAGGCCCGTGGAGCCCTGGCGCTCATCATCGACGGCGGCGTGCGCGACGTGAAGGTGTTGACCGAGATGCGGTTCCCGGTGTGGAGCAAGGCCATCAGCTCCAAGGGCACGGTCAAGGCGACGTTGGGCTCGGTGAACATCACCGTGGTGTGCGCGGGCGCACTCGTCACACCGGGCGACGTGATCGTAGCCGATGACGATGGCGTGGTCGTCGTGCCAGCCGCGATGGCGCAGAAAACGCTGGACGCCGCGGCCGCGCGCGAGGCCAACGAAGGCGAGAAGCGCGCGAAGCTCGCTTCAGGCGTGCTCGGACTGGACATGTACAAGATGCGCGAGCCGCTGGAAAAGGCCGGCCTGCGCTACATCGACTGACATCACCAAACACGAGAAGACAATGTCCAAACCTACCACCGGCGCCTTCGAGAAGACGCCGGACTGGCTCGACTGGTACGAGGGTCCGACAAAGCCGCAATTCAAGTTGCCGCCCGGCAGTGTCGATGCGCACTGCCATGTGTTCGGCCCGGGCGCGAAGTTTCCCTACGCACCGCAGCGCAAGTACACGCCCTGCGACGCCAGCAAAGAGCAATTGTTCGCGCTGCGCGACTTCCTCGGATTCGACACAAACGTGATCGTGCAGGCGACCTGCCACGGCGCGGACAACCGCGCAATGCTCGATGCCATCGCGCATTCGAACGGCAAGGCCCGAGGCGTGGCGACGGTGCGCCGCAGCGTGACCGATGACGAATTGCGGTCGATGAACGAAGCGGGCGTGCGCGGCGTGCGCTTCAACTTCGTCAAGCGCCTGGTGGACTTCACTCCCAAGGACGAGTTGATGGAGATCGCCTCGCGCATCGCCCCGCTCGGATGGCATGTGGTGATCTACTTCGAGGCGCAGAATCTGCCCGAGTTGTGGGACTTCTTCACCAGCCTGCCCACCACGGTCGTGGTCGATCACATGGGCCGCCCCGACGTGACCAAGCCCATCGACGGCCCCGAGTTCGAGCTGTTCCTGAAGTTCATGCGCGAGCACGAGAACATCTGGAGCAAGGTAAGCTGCCCCGAACGCCTGTCGGTGAGCGGGCCGCCCGCGCTGAGCGGCGAGCGCAATGCCTACCGCGACGTCGTACCTTTCGCTCGCAAGGTCGTTGAAACCTTCCCCGACCGCGTGCTGTGGGGCACAGACTGGCCGCACCCCAACCTCAAGAACCACATGCCCGATGACGGCCTGCTGGTCGATTTCATTCCGCACATCGCGACGACATCCGAGCTGCAGAGAAAGCTGCTGGTGGACAACCCGATGCGGCTTTACTGGCCCGAGATGAAGCCATCGCAAACAGGAGGCTGACATGCCCCTCGACAAACCCTACCAGAACGTACCGGGCACGACCATCTTCGATACCGAGCAGAGCCGCAAGGGCTACTGGCTCAATCAGTTCTGCATGTCGTTGATGAAAGCCGAGAACCGCGAGAAGTTCAAGGCGAACGAGCGCGCCTATCTCGACGAATGGCCGATGACCGAGGAACAGAAGCAGGCCGTGCTTGACCGCGACCTGAACCGTTGCATTGCACTGGGCGGCAACATCTACTTCCTCGCGAAGCTTGGCGCGACGGACGGAAAGAGCTTCCAACAGATGGCGGGCTCAATGACCGGAATGACGGAAGAGCAGTACCGCGACATGATGGCCGGCGGAGGCCGGCCGCCAGAGCGCAACCCGTCCAGCTGCGAGAAGAAGTCATGAGTCCGCACGCACACATTCGTTCGACGCTCACCGGAGTCTGAGACATGGCAAGGATCACAGCTTCCGTCTACACCTCTCACGTGCCCGCCATCGGGGCGGCCATGGACCTCGGCAAGACCCAGGAGCCGTACTGGCAGAAGGTCTTTGCGGGCTACGAGTTCTCCCGTCAATGGATGAAGGAGCACAAGCCCGACGTCGTGTTCCTCGTCTACAACGATCACGCCACTGCCTTCAGCCTGGAGATCATCCCGACCTTCGCGATCGGCACCGCCGCTGAGTACAACCCCGCCGACGAAGGCTGGGGGCCGCGGCCCGTGCCGAAGGTGATCGGCCACCCCGAACTCGCCTCGCACATCGCGCAGTCGGTGATCC
>DASTGE010000564.1:0-6452 GCA_035719405.1 Burkholderiaceae bacterium | reverse complement strand
TGCGGCTCGTGCGGCAGCGGCCGCACGAGCACGGCCGGCGGACGCAGCGATTCCGCAAGCCGAGATCGCTTCGTCCTCTTCGACCGACGCCGATGCGCGCCGCTTGAAGCTCCGGGGCGAGATCGCGAGAACCAGCGAGGCGGTGGAACTGAAGCGCCGTACGCTGGCGGAATTCGACGAACAGATCCGCACGGCCGAGACGGACTTGCGTCGTTTCAAAGACCAGTTCGACACGGCTGCCGCCGCGCATGGGCGACGTCTCGATGGTGCCCGGCGACGGCATGACGAGCTTCGGGAGGAACTCTCGCAACTGCGTGCCCAACGTGCCGACCTTGACGCAGATATCGCCGATGCGCGTATCGATCTTGCTCGCGCCGCATTGTCGGAGGGCATGGTGAGCGAACAGGCGTGGGCCCTTGCGATCGAGCGCCATGTGGGGCCGGACAATCGGCAACTACGCGACCGCGCCCGAATCACCGGCTACGCCGGCACCTACGACTCGGCGACCCAGCTCGCTGAGGCCATTGCCGACATCCACGACCATATCTACAGGCAAGGCACGTTTCGGGCGGTACTGACGGCGAGGACGCGCGAAGACTTTGACAGCGCGGCCAGCGCGCTGCCGGGGGGCCTGGAAGACCTGCCGTTCGATCACGGCCGTCCCCTGGCGCGCGGGTTCAGCAACGATCTCGATCAGACTGAAGAGCCCACGTCATTGACCGAAAGCCGCTTCTCTTTGCGATTCGTCCAGGGGCGTGTGGTCATCAGCCACATCTACCCCTATGTGCCGCACCGACGATTGACCACTGCCGATTTCGACGCTCAGTCCCAATGACGAAGCCGACCAGGACGGGGCGCACGCGGGTTGACCGGCAAACCGGCGGGGGAAAAGCGGCGTGCAGGAACTGAACGCCGTTCGCGCTTACATGGGCTACAACAGCGCTCGTTCCGTCAGCCGTTCCAGCACTTTCAACGGCGAAAGCGAGGGTTGCTGCTGGCGGTCCGGATCGAGATAGAGCGTCTGCTCCATCATGTATTGGCCACCCATCGCGGCGTGAAGAACCTGGTCACTGAAGACGATCCAGGTCGTGCCGGGGGAAAACTCGACGGCGAGCTGCGGCGCCTCGCGCTGGTAAGCGAGGTCTGCCTTTACGCGGTCGTGCAATTGAAGCATCAAGTGGTCGTATTCGCTGCGCCGCGCTTTGGTGACGTGCAGCCGCTGCAACAGCCAGGCGCTACCCGGCACCGGGCGCGGTATCCCACGCAGATAGCGCACGGCAAAGCTGTCAAAAGGCTCGCCGACTCTCCACCGGCGCGGCGCACCGTCGGGGTGGAGGTTGTGGAACACGCGCAGCAGCCTCACTCCATGGACCGGGTTCGACGGAAAGGCGTCGACATGCAAACGGCTGTCGTCCTTGCGCCAGCTCGTCTCCCGGCCCTCGACCGCGACCGGGCGGTATGAGGTGTTCCCCCGTCTCAGCACGCCCCGGTAGTGCGGGAAGAGGCGGGCGACGAGCGCCTCGGATTGATCGCGATAGCGTTCGAGCATCGCGTGCAGCACCACGCGGTCGGCTTCCTCGCCGACGGCGCCGCGCAACGATCCGTCGGTTGCTCTCAAGCTGATGTTCTTGGCCTTGCCGTCCGCCCATTTGGCGTCGAGGAAGCGTTGCTCCTGCGGCTGCAGCACGAAGCGAAGCTGCGGGAACACGAGGACGCGCCCCTGCTCGACCTCCAGTTCCAGCCCTGCGCTCGGGCCTTTCCCCCATTCAGTGTCCGGATACCGGCGAAGAACATCGGGTTGGGCAGTCATCGAACTGCTCATCGCGTCACCGCACCCGCAGGCCCGGCTCCCCACCGGGGAAGGGCTCGAGCAGGAACAGGCCGGGATGCGAGGCCTCGTCGGCATGGCTGGCGGCAAGCACCATGCCCTCGCTCACGCCGAACTTCATCTTTCGGGGGGCGAGGTTGGCCACCACGACCGTGAGCTTGCCAATCAGGTCCTCGGGCTTGAACGCGGACTTGATGCCGCTGAACACCTGGCGCGTGCGGCCCTCACCGACGTCGAGCGTGAGCTTGAGCAGCTTGTCGGAGCCGGGGATTTCCGAGGCGTCGACGATGCGGGCAAGACGCAGGTCGACCCGGCCGAAGTCCTCGATGCCGATGGCTTGAGCGATCGGCTCCCCACCCGGGAACGTCAGGTCGATCTGAGCCGGCGCGGGCGGTTCGAGCAGGGCGTCGAGCTGCTTCGGGTCGACCCGCTGCATCAGGTGCTGGTACGCGCCGATCGAATGGCCGCCAAGTGAATGGCCAGTGGCAGCGAAATCCAGAGGCGGCACCTGCAGGAAAGCCTCGACCTTGGCCGCCAACGCCGGCAGCACCGGCTTGAGGTAAATGGTCAGCAGCCTGAAGGCCTCGATGCAGACGCTGCACACTTCATGCAGCCGTGCATCCATGCCGTCCTGCTTCGCCAGCTCCCAGGGCTTGTTGGCATCGACGTATTCATTCACCCGATCGGCCAGCAGCATGATTTCGCGCAACGCCTTGCCGTATTCGCGCTCGTCGTAGAGCCGCTGCACCTCGGCAGCCGCCCCCCGCAGCGACTGCAGCAACGCCTTGCCGTCAGACGCGAACTCGCCGGTGAGCCGGCCGTCGAAGCGCTTGGCGATGAACCCCGCAGCGCGGCTTGCGATGTTGATGTACTTGCCCACCAGGTCGGCATTGACGCGTGCGACGAAGTCCTCGGGGTTGAAGTCCACGTCCTCGACCCGGCCGTTGAGCTTGGCTGCGATGTAATAGCGCAGCCATTCGGGGTTCATGCCCAGCTCCAGGTATTTCAAAGGCGAGATGCCTGTGCCTCGGCTCTTGCTCATCTTCTCGCCGCTGACGGTGATGAAGCCGTGCACGAAGATGTGGTCAGGCACCTTGCGGTCCGAGAAGTGGAGCATTGCCGGCCAGAAGAGCGTGTGGAAGTAGGTGATGTCCTTGCCGATGAAGTGAACCTGCTCCACCGCCGGATCGTCCATGAAGGCGTCGAAGTCGCGGCCGATCCTGGCAAAGTGGTTCTTCAGCGAAGCGAGGTAGCCGATCGGCGCATCGAGCCACACGTAGAAGTATTTGCCGGGGGCATCGGGGATCTCGATGCCGAAGTAGGGCGCGTCGCGGCTGATGTCCCAGTCGGAGAGTCCCGGGTGGCCGGCATCGTCTACCGCGAACCACTCCCGGATCTTGTTGAGCACCTCGGGCTGCAATCGCCCGGGCTGCGTGGTCCATTCCTGAAGGAAGTCGATGCAGCGCTGCGACGACAGTTGAAAGAAGTAATGTTCGCTCGCCCTCATCACGGGCGTGGCGCCCGTCAGCGTCGAGTACGGGTTCTTCAACTCAGTGGGCGAGTAGACGGCGCCGCAGACCTCGCAGGAGTCTCCGTACTGGTCCATCGCCCCGCAGCGCGGGCATTCGCCCTTGATGTAGCGGTCGGGCAGGAACATGCCCTTCACCGGATCGAAGAACTGCTCGATCGTGCGCACGGCGATCAGGCCGGCCTTGCGCAGCGCCCGGTAAATGTCTTTTGCGAGACCGTGGTTCTCGGGACCGTCAGTCGAGTGCCAGTTGTCGAAGCCGATGTGAAAGCCGTCAAGGTACTGCCTGCGGCCGGCCGCGATCTCCGCAATGAACGCCTGGGGTGTCTTGCCGGCCTTCTCGGCCGCGATCATGATTGGCGCCCCGTGGGCGTCGTCTGCGCAGACGAAGTGGACTTCGTGGCCCTGCATGCGCTGGAACCGCACCCAGATGTCGGCCTGGATGTATTCCATCATGTGCCCGACGTGGAACGGCGCGTTGGCGTAGGGCAGGGCGGTGGTGACGAAGAGCTTGCGGGTCATGGGGACGGGATTTTAGGCTTCGTGGTAAGTTTGTCGTTTCGTTTGCCGTTGCCTTGCGCCTGCCATGCCGACTGAAGCCGCCCTGCTCGATGCGCTGAAGACCGTTGTCGACCCCAACACGGGCCGTGACTTCATCTCGGGCAGGCAGATCAAGAATCTTCGCGTCGCCAACGATGGCGCGGTGAGCTTCGAGGTGGAGATGGGTTATCCCGCGCGAAGCCAATGGCCTGCGCTTCGCGAGACGATGGTTGCCGCGGCGCGGGGAGTCGAGGGCGTCACCGCCGTCGAGGTGGGGTTCCGTACCCACATCATTGCGCATGCGGTGCAGCGGGGTGTTCAGCTGCTGCCGGGCGTGAAGAACATCGTTGCGGTCGCTTCGGGCAAAGGCGGCGTCGGCAAGAGCACGACGGCTGTCAACATCGCGCTGGCCCTGGCTGCCGAGGGTGCGCGGGTGGGTGTGCTGGATGCCGACATCTACGGCCCCAGTCAGCCCACGATGCTCGGCGTGACGGGCCGGCCTGAGAGCACCGACGGCAAGACCATGGAGCCGCTCGAAGGCCATGGCGTGCAAGTGATGTCGATCGGCTTTCTCGTAGATGCCGACCAGGCAATGATCTGGCGCGGACCGATGGCGACTCAGGCGCTGGAGCAGCTGTTGCGGCAGACGAACTGGAAGGACGTGGACTATCTCATCGTCGACATGCCGCCCGGCACGGGTGACATCCAGCTCACCCTGAGCCAGCGCGTGCCCGTCACAGGCGCAGTGATCGTGACCACGCCACAAGATATCGCGCTGATGGATGCGCAACGCGGGCTCAAGATGTTCGAGAAGGTCGGCGTGCCCATCCTTGGCATCGTCGAGAACATGGCCGTTCATGTCTGCACGAACTGCGGGCATGTCGAGCATATCTTTGGGGCCGAAGGCGGCAAACGCATGGCGCAGCAGTACGGTGTGGAGCACCTGGGTGCATTGCCGCTGGCACTGAAGATTCGCGAGCAGGCGGACTCGGGCAACCCGACGGTCGTGGCCGAGCCCGACAGTGAGGAGGCGCGGATCTACATGGCGGTGGCGCGGCGCCTCGCGGTCAAGCTCGCGGCGGCAGCCAAGGACTACTCCGGAAAGTTTCCGACGATCACGATCTCGAAGACGACCTGAGCTTCCTCCCTCTCCCACTTGCGCAAGAAAGTGGTGAGGGAGTCTGGTGCCGGCAGATCAATGCGCCATGGGATGCGCCAGGTCGCGCAACCGGGTCGGTCCCGCACGGCGGATGATCTCCTGCTGCAGTGCCGGATTCCATCCCATCGCGAACAGAGCCTGCGCCGCCACGAACATCGGGCCTACAAGGAGCGAGACGAGGTCAGTGACGAATACGGCCTTGCGCCCCTCGTAGTAGTGGCCGAGGAGCTGGAAGATCCAGCCGATCACGAAACATCCCATGCCCAGCCAAAACCAGCCGGCGGTACCGCTGGCCCCAGACACGCGGTGCGCGGCCAGCACCAGCACCGAAGTCCCCAATGTCACCGTCGTCCCGAGGGTCAGACTGCCGCGCGTGACATACCAAAGTGCAGCCAGCACGAACGCGCCCCAGGCGGGGGTGAGCGTGAAGCCGGCAAGGGTGAACCCGGGACGGGAGAGGAGCATCCCGAGCGCGAAGACGATGATGGGCACGCCGATGCAGTGCATCGCGATGTTGCGCGGATCGCGGTGGAACTCGGCGTACCGCACGAGCATGTCGGTCGCGGATCTCATCGTGTAGCCTCTCCTCGCTACGTGCTGCAACGCTGGCGCGTTCGCATGACGGAATGCTAGACCAGCCGGGCGGTGCGTGCCAGCGGTCCCGGAGGTGCTGCCTAGAATCCGTGCAGGTACCTCGAAAGTTTCCTATGACGATCAAAAGCGACAAGTGGATACGCCGCATGGCAGAGCAGCACGGCATGATCGAGCCGTTCGAGCCCGGCCAGGTGCGGCATGCGGCAGACGGCCACAGGATCGTGAGCTATGGCACTTCCAGCTATGGCTACGACATCCGCTGCGCGCCGGAGTTCAAGGTATTCACCAACGTCCACTCCACCGTCGTCGATCCGAAGGCTTTCGACGAGCGCAGCTTCGTCGACATCCATGCGGAGGTCTGCATCATCCCGCCAAACAGTTTCGCGCTGGCACGAACGATGGAGTACTTCCGGATCCCGCGCAACGTGCTCACCATCTGCCTCGGCAAGAGCACCTATGCGCGATGCGGCATCATCGTCAACGTGACGCCGTTCGAGCCGGAGTGGGAGGGGTTCGTGACGCTGGAGTTCAGCAACACGACGCCGCTGCCCGCCAAGATCTATGCAGGGGAGGGCTGCGCTCAGGTGCTGTTCTTCGAAAGCGACGAAGTCTGTGAGACCAGCTACAAGGACCGCGGAGGCAAGTACCAGGGCCAGCGGGGAGTGACCCTTCCCAAGACATAGCATTCGGGCGGCAGCAGGAGGCCGGAACGCCGCTTGCCACGGGGTCGGACGACCCCATTTACAAAAGGAGTTCCGAACATGAGCCTCGTAAGTTTCATCCGGGAGGCCGGAGAAAAGCTG
>DASTGE010000563.1:0-2112 GCA_035719405.1 Burkholderiaceae bacterium | reverse complement strand
GGCAGCGAATACCTGCCTTGCCCACGCCGATCCATCCGGGGTTTCGTGCCGCCGAAGACCGAAGTGCCGCCTGTCCACGTTTGGGTGAGGACAACGACGACGTACTTCCGGCGCTTGCATGAACGAGGTTGGGGGTTGGTTGTCGCCTGCTGCCGATCTATTCGGACAAATTGAGCAGGGGCGGGCGGAACGCGGATGGCTGCGATTCGAGACGCAAATCGTTCCATTCGAGGAATAGGGCAATGAGCACGACCGAATGAAGGCAACGCGGAACAAGTCCCTCGCGGACCGCGCATTGTCGATTCCGGTCGAACCGCTTTCTTGAGAAGAGGTGCTGTAATTTCGACTTGCAAGTGCCACGAGCTGAAGCGGTCGGGGCGCTCGCAAGGCGCCACAATCGCCCGATGTCTCACCTCAGCTGCCTTGACCGGCCCCTCCGCCGGTTCATCCTCGCCTTGGTTGCGATTGCTGCCCTGTCCAGCTGCACGGTGGCGCCGCAAGCCTCGTCGACGCCAACCCCACCTGCTCTGCCCACCTCGCCTGCACAACCCACCGTTGCGGATGCGGGCATCGAGCAGCGCTTCGCCACATGGATCGCCAGCTTCCGCGATACGGCGCGCGCGACCGGCATCGACGAGGCCACGTTGCGGGTCGCGTTCGACGAGGTGCGGTATCTGCCGCAAGTCGGTGAGCGAGATCACGCCCAGCCCGAATTCACACTCACCGTGTGGGATTACCTGGACCGCGCGGTCACGCCACAGCGCATCGCGCTCGGACAAGAGAAGCTGCGGCAGTTCCGCGCCGAGGCGGAAGCGGTCGCCACGCGTTACGGGGTGCCACCGCCCACGCTCATTGCGATATGGGGCATCGAGAGCAACTACGGCAGCCATCGTGGCGACACACCGACCGTCGACGCTTTGGCCACGCTCGGCTTCGATGGCCGCAGAGAGGACTGGGCGCGCAGCGAACTGCTCGCCGCGCTGAAGATCCTGCAAAGCGGCGACAAGAGCCGCGCGCAGTTGGTGGGCTCGTGGGCCGGCGCCATGGGGCAGACTCAGTTCATGCCGTCGAGCTTTCTCGCCTATGCGGTCGATGCCGATGGCGACGGCCGGCGAGACATCTGGGACAGCATGGATGACATCCTCGCATCCACAGCGAACCTGCTGGCCCGTGCCGGATGGCGGCCCGAGGAGTCCTGGGGCGTCGAGGTGCGGCTGCCCGCCGGGTTCGACCTTGCCCGCGCCGACGGTACGCTGCGTCAGACGTCGGCCCAATGGGAGGCCGAAGGCGTGCAGACGGTGGACGCAACGCCCCTGCCGCCGATGGCAGACGCGGCGATCCTGTTGCCCGCCGGTGCACGAGGGCCTGTCTTCATGGTGGGCGTCAATTTCCGCGCCATTCTTCGCTACAACAACTCGACGAGCTATGCGCTGGCCGTCGGGCTGCTGGCGCAGCAGATCACCGGAGGCACGGGCGTTCGTGCCGCATGGCCCCGCGAACTTGCGCCACTTACGCGAAGCCAGATGCAGACCCTGCAGGCCGCGCTGAACGAGCGCGGCTTCGACAGCGGCATCCCCGACGGGGTGATCGGGGCCAGGACCGCCGGCGCAATCCGCCGTTATCAGCGCAGCATAGGCTTGCCGCCCGATGGTTACCCGTCCATCGACCTGCTGGAGCGGCTGCAGCAGCAGTAGCGACGTGGGCCGGCGTTGATTTCGATCTCAACGACGAGAAAGCGCAACTCAAGCGCGTACAGCATATCGGAGTGCAATAGACACGTCCTGAGCTGAGATCGCGGGGTCATCGCTCACGATCCGGTGGCTGCCGATCGGCCGGCTGTCGCCGCCGGAAATCAGCGGTGCGTGGTTCGCTGATGCCCTCGACGATTTTCATTTCCCCATCTTGGCTTCCACGAGTTGCGTCAGCGAAGTCGTTGGATGCTTGATGAATTGATGGCGTGCGCGCTTTGTCAGGTCTTCCCGCGAGGCCACCTCGGGTTTCACATCGCAAGCGTCGTCGTGCGATCGTGAAGAAGCACTGAAGTTGGCAAGGTAGCGCATCGCTCCCACCTGGAGGTAAGCCGGCGTTCGACCTGGATGTCGACGGCGCCGA
>DASTGE010000562.1:0-3850 GCA_035719405.1 Burkholderiaceae bacterium | reverse complement strand
TGAGGGCATGCAGGGTGAGGGACAATTTGCGACTCCTGGAATGGCTATTCCCAAATGAAGGCGGTGTTCGCGTCGAACGGATGCACCTGCTTCCAGTGCCGCGCGATGTCGATGCGGCGCGTGATCCATACGCGGTGGTGGCCCTGGACATGGTCGAGGAAGCGCTGCAGCGAGCGCATGCGCCCGGGGCGGCCGAGCAGGCGGCAGTGCATGCCGATGCTCATCATCTTCGGCGCCTCGTCGCCTTCGGAGTACAGCACGTCGAAGGCATCGCGCAGATATTGGAAGAATTCGTCGCCATGCGAGAAACCCTGGGGCAGCGCGAATCGCATGTCGTTGGCGTCGAGCGTGTAGGGCACGACGAGATGCGGCGCGAGAGTGCTGTCAGACTTGCGCACCTGGAGCCAGAAAGGCAGGTCGTCGCCGTAATAGTCACTGTCGTACTCGAACCCGCCGTAATCTGCGACGAGCCGCCGGGTGTTGGGGCTGTCGCGGCCGGTGTACCAGCCGAGCGCGCGTTCGCCGGTGAGCTTCTCGATGATCTCCATGCCGCGCTGAAGGTGCTCGCGCTCGGTGGCTTCGTCGGTGGTCTGGTAGTGGATCCAGCGCCAGCCATGGCAGGCAATCTCGTGCCCCAACTCGCGGAACGCGGCCGTCACCTCGGGGTGACGTTGCAAAGCCATTGACACACCGAAGACCGTGAGCGGCAGGCTGCGTCGCTCGAACTCGCGCAGAATCCGCCACACCCCCACGCGCGAGCCGTACTCGTAAATGCTCTCCATGCTGAGGTGGCGGGCGGGAAAGGCGGGCGGCGTGAACATCTCGGAGAGGAATTGCTCGCTGCCGGCATCGCCGTGCAACACGTTGTTCTCGCCGCCCTCTTCGTAATTGAGCACGAATTGCACGGCAATGCGCGCATTGCCCGGCCACCGCGCACAGGGAGGATTGCGGCCGTAGCCGACGAGGTCTCTGGGGTATCGGTTCATGGCTTGGGTTGCAGGGCGGCGGAGAGGTCGTTGGTGCGGGGAGACAAACGCAGATTGCGCTCGACGTTCGCAAGATGAGCCTCGAGAAGCTTGACCGCGTCGCGGGCATCGCGGCGCGCGATCGCGTCGACGATCTCCACATGCTCCTGCTGCGAGTGCTCGGCGGCATGCGACGATTGATACATCAGCGCAATCAGCGAGCTGCGGCTCACGAGATCATTGAGCAGGTCGGCCAACACCTCGTTGCCGAGCATGCGCGCGAGGACGACATGGAAGTCGGCCAGCAGGCGGGTGCGGCCGGGAACATCGGTCCGCTGCACGGCCGCGCTTTCGGTATCGAGATGGGTGCGCAGCTCGTCGATCTGGGCGTCGGTGATCACCGTGCACAGTTGTCTCACCATCGCACACTCGATCATCTTGCGTACCTCGAACACTTGCCGCGCCTCCTCCACACTGGGCTGCGCGACGAACGCACCGCGCGCGGGCTCGAGCGTGACGAGATGGTGTCGGCTCAGTTGATTCAGCGCCTGCCGCACGATCGTTCGTGAGACTTTGAAGATGTCAGCGATCTGTTGCTCGGCGAGCTTGGTGCCGGGCATGAGGCGCCGCTCGACGATGGCGGCGGTGATTGACTCGACGATGCGCTGCGTGACATTCACGTCGTCACCAGTGGCAGAACGGCGGCGTGTCGTCGGGCGAATGACCTTCAGTTCAGGAGTGCTTCTCGACATCCTCGTCTCAAAGGGCTCGACAGGGGGGGTGGCGGGTCGGGCTTGATTTGTATGCCCAAGTGTATACACTTTGCCGGGCTTCGCAAGGAAACCCCGGACGGGACAAACCCGACGCGACGAGAAGGGGAAATCGAACGATGGGCAGGCTGACCACCCATGTGCTCGACACGGTGAACGGCTGCCCGGCGGCCGGCATGGTCGTCACGCTGTATCGCACTGAAGGCGGCACGCCGCAGGCCGTGAAGCGGCTGGCGCTGAATGCCGATGGCCGCGCCGACGCACCGCTGCTCGAAGGCGAGACGATGCGCCCAGGCCGCTATCGTCTAGTGTTTGCCGTGGCGGCCTACTTCAGGGAGCGGGGCGCACAATTGTCCGAGCCCCCCTTTCTCGACGAGGTGCCGCTGGACTTCGGGATTGCCGACGCGACGGCGCACTATCACGTGCCGTTGCTTGCGAGTCCTTGGAGCTACTCGACCTATCGGGGAAGCTGAAGGCGGCTGAACACGCGCAAGCGCTTCGAGAAGGCGGGCATTGCGTCGGTGAAAATGAGTTCTGCGCAGTTTGCCGCGCGCCGGTCGAGGAGGCAGCGCATCTGAAACCTGATTCGAGAACGAGAGTCGCCGTGGGCGGGCCGCAAGGAGAGGCCCTTGGAATCGCGACAGGATGAAAGCTCACAGCGCCCGCTGTGGTGAGCCCGGACAAACAGGAGTACCGAAGGCATGGATGCCTACCTGATCGACTGGGCCAATCTGCTGTTGCGCTGGGCGCACGTGATCTTCGCGATCGCGTGGATCGGCTCATCGTTCTATTTCGTCTTTCTCGACAACAGCCTGCTGCCGCCGACCGACCCCGGGTTGAAGGCCAGGGGCGTCGACGGTGAGCTGTGGGCGGTGCACGGTGGCGGGTTCTACAACCCTCAGAAGTACATGGTCGCTCCCAAGACCATTCCGGAGCATCTGCACTGGTTCTACTGGGAGAGCTATTCCACCTGGCTGAGCGGCTTCGCGCTGTTCAGTGTGCTGTATCTGTTCCAGGCAGGCAGTTTCCTTGTCGACCGCAACGTGCATGACTGGTCGGCGTCAGCCGCCGTCGTGGCGTCGTTGGCCTTCCTCGTCGTGTTCTGGTTGTTGTACGACGCGGTGTGCCGCATTTTCGGCCAGCGCCAGGGCGGAGATCGGATCGTCGGCGTGCTGGTCGCGCTCATCGTCGTGCTCGCGGCGTGGCTCGCATGCCGCTTGTTTGCGGGCCGCGCGGCCTTTCTGCTGGTCGGCGCGATGATGGCCACGGCAATGAGCGCCAATGTGTTCTTCTGGATCATCCCGGGACAGAAGAAAGTGCTGGCGCAGATGAAGGCCGGGCAGCCCGTCGATCCCATCCATGGGCAGCGCGCCAAGCAGCGGAGCGTGCACAACACCTACTTCACGCTGCCCGTGCTGTTTGCGATGCTCAGCAATCACTATGGCTTCCTTTACGGTGGCCAGCACAATGCCGTCGTGCTGGTGCTGTTGATGGCCGCGGGCGCGCTCGTGCGGCACTTCTTCGTCGCCCGGCACAAGTCGCTGGTGTTGGGAAAGCCGCCGCCGTGGGCGTATGCGGTGACGAGCGTCTTGCTGGTGGGCGCCGTCGTCGGATGGCTGGCGCCCGTCTCGCAACCCTTGGCAGAGGCACCGAAGAGCGTGAACTTCGCGCAGGTCAGGCATGTGATCGATCAGCGCTGCGTGCTCTGCCACAACGCGCAGGTGGTCAACAAGAACGTGCAGCTGCACACGCCGGCGCTGATCGAGAAGAACGCCCAGGCGTTGTATCAGCAGGCGGTGGTGCTCAAGACAATGCCCTTGAACAACGCGACGCAGATCACCGACGAAGAGCGGGCCGTGCTCAAGGCGTGGTACGAGTCGGGGGCGAAGCTGCAGTAGATCCGGATCAGCTTCCGGGACTCGGATATCGCCACTCCCTTACGTGCGGGGTGGGATTTGCTTCGAAACCTTCGGTGTGGCTTCGTGCAATTGCGCTCAAGGGCCGTTCTCTGGGCTCTACTGAATGTCACTCCAATTTCGTGACACCGCCCATGGACCGCATCAACAACGCTCGCCCCCCTGCTCCTTCACACGACAACGATCGTGTCGAATCGTC
>DASTGE010000561.1:0-2716 GCA_035719405.1 Burkholderiaceae bacterium | reverse complement strand
AGATCGTTGGAAACCGCCTTGACGATGTCCTGGCAGTCGTCGAACACACCTTCGACTGAAAGGTTGTGGATGTTCGGATCCTGCAGCGAGAACATCTGGGCCTGCTGGAAGGCACTCATGCGGCCATGGGGCGAGAGCATGAAGACACGCACGCCCTGCTTGCCGCGCATCGCGTACTCGGCGGCGCTGCCGGTGTCTCCCGAGGTGGCACCGAGGATGTTGAGGCTCTCGCCCCGGCGCTTCAGCTCGTACTCGAAAAGATTGCCGAGCAGCTGCATCGCCATGTCCTTGAACGCCAGCGTCGGGCCGTTGGACAGGGCTTCAAGGTACACGCCCGGCTCGAGGGCCTTCAAAGGCACGATCTCGTACGTGCCGAAGGTCTGCTCGGTGTAGGTCTTGTGCGCAAGCTGACGCAGGTCATGGGCCGGAATGTCGCCCACGTACAGCGAGAGGATCTCGAAGGCCAGGTCGGCATAGGGCAACACGCGCCAGCGCTGCAGTGTTGCGTCGTCGATGTTCGGATAGTGCGTGGGCAGGTACAGGCCGCCATCGGGCGCGAGGCCTTCGAGGAGGATTTCCGAGAAGCCACGCGGGGTGGCGTCACCGCGGGTGGAGATGTATTTCACGGTTTGGCAGGGGGTCAGAGGTGTGTTCGGTCGTTGAATCCCATTTTCGCCGGTCAGCGGGGATGGCAGCTCAACGCCTCACGCCAGGTCTTCCTTGCGGATCGCCACGATCGGCTCCAGCACGGTCGGCAGCGATTGCAGCGCCGCCAACGCATGCCGCAGGCGCCCCTCGACGGTGTCGTGTGTAAGGATGATCACGTCGGTCGACCGCTCACCTTCACCCGACTCGCGCTGCAGGACCGCGTCGATGGAGATGTCGTGTTCGGCGAGGATGCCGGTCACGCGCGCAAGCACCCCCGCCTCGTCGGCCACTCGCAGCCGCAAGTAAAACGAGGTAATGATCTGCTCGATCGGCAGGATCGGCGTGTCGGCCATGTGCTCGGGTTGGAAGGCCAGGTGCGGCACGCGGTGGTAGGGGTCGGCCGTGTGCAGGCGGGTCACATCGACAAGGTCGGCGATGACCGCAGAGGCGGTGGGCTCCGAACCCGCGCCCTTGCCGTAGTACAGCGTCGTGCCCACCGCATCGCCCTGAACCACCACCGCGTTCATCGCGCCCTCGACGTTGGCGATCAGCCGCTTGGCGGGAACCAGCGTCGGATGCACGCGCAACTCGATGCCGCCCACGTCGTCGCGACGCTTCGTGATGCCCAGCAACTTGATGCGATAACCCAGCTGCCCGGCATATCGGATGTCCTGCGCCTGCAGCCTCGTGATGCCCTCGACATACGCCCGCTCGAACTGCACCGGCACCCCGAAGGCGATCGCGCTCATGATGGTCGCTTTGTGCGCAGCATCGACACCTTCGATATCGAACGTGGGGTCGGCCTCCGCATAGCCCAGGCGCTGCGCCTCCTTCAGCACCACGCCGAAGTCCAGCCCCTTGTCGCGCATCTCGGAGAGGATGAAGTTCGTGGTGCCGTTGATGATGCCGGCGATCCACTCGATGCGATTCGCGGTAAGCCCTTCGCGCAGCGCCTTGATGATCGGGATGCCGCCGGCCACCGCCGCCTCGAAGGCGACCATGACGCCCTTCTCCCTCGCAGCGGCGAAAATCTCCGTACCGTGCACCGCGAGCAATGCTTTGTTGGCGGTAACCACATGCTTGCCGGCTGCGATGGCCTCCATTACCAACTGTCTGGCCACGCCGTACCCGCCGATCAGCTCAACGACGATATCGATCTCGGGGTTGGCGACGACGGCGCGCGCATCCGCAACGACCTGTGCACGCTCCCCCACGATGGACCGGGCTCGCGCGGTGTCGAGGTCGGCCACCATCGTGATGCGAATCTCGCGCCCCGCGCGGCGGCGGATCTCCTCCTGGTTGCGCTCGAGCACGTTGAACGTGCCGCTGCCGACGGTACCGATGCCCAGCAGGCCGACTTGGATGGGTTTCATGGCTCTTGGATCTTCTGGGGTTCTGAGGGAAAAAGTTAGCGCGAATGGCGCTTTCGGTAATGTTCCAGGAAGCGGGCGATACGACCGATCGCATCGGTGAGGTCGTCGGAATTGGGCAGGAACACAAGCCGGAAGTGATCGGGCTGGTGCCAGTTGAAGCCGGTGCCCTGCACGATCAGCACCTTCTCCTCGGCCAGAAGCTCATAGGCGAACTGCTGGTCGTCGGCGATGGGGTAAAGCTTTGGATCGAGGCGGGGAAACATGTACAGCGCCGCTTCGGGCTTGACGACGCTGACGCCGGGAATCTGGGTCAGCAGGTCGTACGCGAGGTCGCGCTGGCGGCACAGCCGGCCCTGTGGGGCGACGAGATCCTTGATGCTCTGGTAGCCGCCGAGCGCGGTCTGTATCGCGAGCTGACCCGGCGTATTGGCGCACAGCCGCATCGAGGCCAGCATGTTGAGGCCCTCGACATAGTCGCGCGCCTGGCGCGTGGCGCCGGAGATCACCATCCAGCCCGCGCGATAGCCGCAGGCGCGGTAGTTCTTCGACAGGCCGTTGAAGGTGATGGTCAGCACGTCCTCGGACAGGGAGGCGATAGCGGTATGGGTGACGCCATCGTAGAGCACCTTGTCATAGACCTCGTCGGCATAGATGATGAGGCCGTGCTCCCGGGCGATGGCGACGATTTCCTGAAG
>DASTGE010000560.1:0-2398 GCA_035719405.1 Burkholderiaceae bacterium | reverse complement strand
GAGCGCGAGACGGTCGCCACGTCGACCCCGCGGCCGAAGAACCCTGCGCCGGTGTATTGGCCCTTGGAAGTCTTCAGCTCGACGTACTGGCGCGAATAACCGTCGACGTTGGCATTGGAGATATTGTTGCCGACCGTCTGGATCGCGACCTGGTTCGCAAACAGCGCGCGCACGCCGATGTTCAAAAGGGCCGAGGTGCTCACTCAATGTTCTCCAAGCGACGCAAGGGCTCGATTACCCGAGCGCACGCTGCAGCCGCAGCGTGGTGTTGATGACACGGCCGAGTTTGTCGGCATAGGCGGGGTCGGTCGCGTAGCCTGCACGTTGCAGCCCCTGTGCGAAGCCTTGCGCGCTGCCACCGGCGGCAAGCACGCGCTCGTAGCGCGGGTTCTCCTTCATCATCCGCGCATAGTCGGCGAACGATTCCTCGGCGCTCGCATAGGCGCGGAATCGCTGCTTGACCTTTTCTGCCCGGCCGTTGATGTACTCGGTGGTCGTCACCTCGGCCACCGGGCCGTTCCAGTTCGCTCCGGCCTTGATGCCGAACAGGTTGTTCGACGACGTGCCGTCGGCCATGCGAATGTCGCGCCGGCCCCAGCCGGTCTCGTGCGCAGCCTGTGCGATGAGGAAGCCGGCGGGAATTCCCGTGGCCGCCTCGACCTCTCGCGCGGCCTGCTGGTGGCGCTGTACGAATTCCGCTGCCTTGCCTTGGGCGCCTTGCACCTGCTTTGCGTCGACGCCTGCCTTCAGCGCCGTGGCCGCAGCAACCGTCTTGTTGGCCTGTCCGCTCGCAGGCACGCCCATCTGGCGCTCCAGTTGCCTTGCGATGACGTCGGCAAGCCCGCCGGGCAAGCCGCTCATCTGCCCGGCGAACTGGGTGTCGAGCATCTCGGTGCCGAGCTTGCTGCCTTCGTTGTCAAGCAGGCCCGAGGACAGCGTGGACTGCCGCATGCTCTTCATCAGCTCCTGCATGAAGAGCGACTCGAACTGCCGGGCCGCCTCACGGATCGCTCCCTTCGGGTCGGCACCCGCCTTGAGCTTCAGAGCGTCGATGGAGCGGGCGTCGGCGGCGAGGGACTTGGTACCGGGGATCAGGTCCATGAGCGCGCTCCTATCGGGATGAATGCGGCATGTCGAGGTATCGCTCTCATGGTCAGATCACCTCCAGCTCCGCGTTCAACGCCCCTGCCGACTTCATCGCCTGGAGGATGGCGAGCAGGTCCTGCGGTGTCGCACCCAGCGCGTTCAGCGCCTTGACGACCTCCGCCAGTCTGGTGCCCGCCGACATTTGCACCAACGAGCCGCCGTCCTGCCGGATCGCGATGTCGGCCTTCTCGGTGACCACCGTCTGGCCGCCTGTCGACAGGGGATTGGGCTGGCTCACTGACGGCGTCGAGTTGATCGTGACCGAAAGGTTGCCGTGCGCAACTGCGCATGCATTGAGCGTGACCGATTGGTTCATCACCACCGAGCCCGTGCGCGCGTTGATCACCACCTTGGCCGCGGGCGGGACCATCTCGATCGGAAGATTTTCGATGTCGGCGAGGAATGCGACGCGTGCCGCGGGATCGGGCGGCATGCGCACCTGGATCACACGGCCGTCGATGGCTTGCGCACTGCCCTCACCCTTGGCCACGTTGATCGCCCGCGCCACCTCGCGTGCGGTGGCAAAGTCGTTGCTGTCCAGGTCCAGCTGGATATGGTCGCCCTGCTGCAAGGGCGTGGGCACGGAGCGCTCGACCGTCGCGCCTTGCGGGATGCGGCCGGCCGAGAGCTGATTGATCTGCACCTTCGAGCCGCCGGCCGACGCGCCCGCGCCGCCAATCACCAGGTTGCCCTGGGCGATCGCGTAGATCTGCCCGTCCGCACCCTTCAGCGGCGTGGCGATCAGCGTCCCGCCGCGCAGGCTCTTCGCATTACCCATCGACGAGACGTTGATGTCGATCTGTTGCCCAGGTTGCGCAAAAGGCGGCAGCTGGGCGGTGACCATGACGGCCGCGACATTGCGAAGCTGCATGCTGCTGGAGCCGGCGGGCACGGTGACGCCCATCTGCTGCAGCATCGCCTGCAGGCTCTGGGTGGTGAACGGCGTCTGGGTCGTCTGGTCCCCGGTGCCATCGAGCCCCACCACGAGGCCGTAGCCCACCAGCTGGTTGTTGCGCACGCCCTGCACTGCGGCCACCTCCTTGATGCGCGTGGCGTTCGCCGGCATCGGCCAGACCATGCCCGCGCCGGCGGCGATGAAGGCCATCGCGATCGTGAGTCGAAGCAGCCTTTCGGCAAGGCGTTTCATGTGACGGGACCTCGAGCCGTTTGCCGTCAATCTTGAGGCCGCCTAGATGGGCAGAACGTTCAAAAAGAAACGACCCAGCCAGCCTATTCCCTGTGCGTCGGCCTG
>DASTGE010000559.1:0-5197 GCA_035719405.1 Burkholderiaceae bacterium | reverse complement strand
GGGATCAGGATCATCGCCCAGATGATCTTGCTCAGGTGTTCCTTGACGAAGGGGATGTTGCCGAAGAGATAGCCGGCAAGCGTCAGCCCACACACCCAGGCCGCGCCGCCCGTCACGTCGTACAGGGTGAAGCGCGCCCGGGTCATTTGAGCGACACCGGCCACGAAGGGCGCAAAGGTGCGCAGGAAGGGCATGAATCGCGCCAGCACGATCGTGATGCCTCCGTACTCTTCGTAGAACGCATGCGCCTGCTCGAAGGCCCGCTTGTTGAACCAGCGCGACTGTTCCCAGCCGAACACTCGCGGCCCGACCAAGCGCCCGATCGTGTAATTGCTCTGATTGCCGGCAACAGCCGCCATGGTGAGCAGCGCCATCGACAGCGGCAGGTTCATCATGCCCACGCCGCACATCGCACCGACGACGAAGAGCAAGGAATCGCCGGGCAGAAACGGCATCACCACGACACCGGTCTCGACGAAGATGACGAAAAACAGGAGCGCGTAGACCCAGGCTCCGTAAGCCTGGACAAATTCCTGCAGGTGCACGTCGACGTGCAGGATGAAATCGAGGAGAAAGGGCAAGAGGTCCATGCGCGGGCGATTTTATGAGCGAGGCGGATTCAGCCCCCGGCGCAGTCCCTTGCAACGCCTTTTTAGAATCGCACCATGAACGCTGTTGTCGACGCTGTCGTGCGCCGCCCCATCCGTGAATTGCCCGATGAGCTGGTGAGCCAGATCGCGGCAGGCGAGGTGGTCGAGAGGCCTGCCTCCGTGGTCCGCGAACTCGTGGACAACGCTTTGGACGCCGGCGCGAAGCAGGTCCACGTCAAGCTGCTTGCCGGCGGCGTGCGGGCCATCGTGGTCGAGGACGATGGTTGCGGCATCCCCGGGAACGAGCTGCCGCTGGCATTGAAACGGCACGCGACGAGCAAGATCGGCTCGCTCGCCGAGCTGGAACGGGTGGCGACGATGGGCTTTCGCGGCGAGGCGCTGGCCGCAATCGCCTCCGTGGCCGAGGTTGCGATCGTGAGCCGCACGGCCGATGCCGCGCATGCGCAGCGGCTGGATGCGCGCACTGGCGAGTGCTCGCCAGCCGCGCGTGCGGCGGGTACGAGCGTCGAGGTGCGGGAGCTTTTTTTCAGCACCCCTGCACGGCGCAAGTTCCTCAAGACCGATGCGACCGAATTGGCGCATTGCATCGACGCCGTGCGCCGTCACGCGCTGGCGCGGCCAGACGCGGCCTTTGCCGTATGGCACGAGGGAAAGCTCGTCGAGCAATGGCGCGCGGGCGACCACGAGCAGCGTGTGCGCGACGTGCTGGGCCAGGAGTTCGACGCGGCCAGCCGCGCATTCGACGCACGCCTCGGTCCGCTCCGCCTGCGTGGCCGAGCCGGGCTGCCCACTGCATCGCGTGCGCGTGCCGACATGCAGTACGTGTACGTCAATGGGCGCTTCGTGCGCGACAAGCTCATCGCGCATGCAGCGCGCTCGGCTTATGAGGACGTGCTGCACGGCCAGCGGCAACCCGCCTATCTGCTGCATCTGGACATCGCCCCCGAGCTTGTCGACGTGAACGTGCATCCGACGAAGATCGAGGTGCGCTTCCGCGACAGCCGGGCCGTGCATCAATCGGTGCGACGGGCCATCGAAGACGCGATCGCGTCGGCACGAGCGGGCGATGAGCAACCTTTGCAGGCACCGTCTGCGCAGATCGCTCTACCGCCCGAGCTTCCCGTGCTTCCAGGCTGGACGCCCACGCCTCGTCCGACGGGCACGCAGACGCAACGCATCGAGCGCGGCAACGCATTTGCACACAACCAAGGCACGCAAGGCAGTCTCGCGCTTCAGCAGACCGCTGCGCTTTACGCACGGGAGCGGTCGCCCGGCTGGGCCGGGGTCGGGCCTGCTGCCGCGGCGTCTTCTGCCGACCCCGATCCTGAATGGCCGTTGGGCAGGGCGATCGCCCAGATCGGAGGCGTCTACATCCTCGCCGAGAACCGACATGGCCTGGTGATCGTGGACATGCATGCGGCCCATGAGCGCATCGTCTACGAACGCCTGAAGGCGACGCAGGCCGCTGCCGGGATCGAAGCACAGCCGCTGCTCATCCCCGCGACCTTCGCCGCCACGCCGGCGGAAGCCGCGACTGCTGAGGCGCAACAGGACGCGTTGCACGCGCTCGGCCTCGACATCGCGCCGATCTCGCCCAGCATCCTGGCCGTTCGCTCCAAGCCGGCGGCATTGCGCGAGGCCGATCCGGTGGAGCTTGCGCGATCGGTCCTGGCGGAGTTGGCGGAGGTCGACGGCAGCCATGTGGTGCAGCGCGCACGCGATGAAGTGCTGGGGGCCATGGCCTGCCACGGCGCCGTCCGTGCCAACCGGCACCTGACGCTGGCCGAGATGAACGCGCTGCTGCGCGACATGGAACGTACCGAACGCGCGGACCAGTGCAATCACGGCCGCCCCACCTGGCGTCAACTCACGATGCGCGAGCTCGACGCGCTCTTCCTTCGCGGACGGTGAGCCCGGTCGCACTTCGACGCCTGAAGCCTGTCGCCCGCTTCCGGCTTCGCGTGTCGGCCGGAGATCAGGTCGCGATCGGCCCCGGCAAGGTGGCGCTGCTTGAAGCGATCCGTGACGAGGGATCGCTGACGGCGGCGGCAAAGTCGATCGGCATCTCATACCGTCGTGCATGGACGATGCTCGATGAAATGCAGCGCACCCTGAAGTATCCGGTGGTGGCATCGGCGACCGGCGGCCCTCACGGCGGCGGCAGCCTGCTCACCGCCGTGGGCGAGGAGATCGTCGCGCGATACCGCCGCATCGAAGCGGCCGCGGCCGCAAGCTGCGCGGAAGACATACAGGCGCTGCTGGAGCTGGTGGCTTGAGGCCGTGCGCGAACGAGGCAGGCGACGGGAAAAGGGCGTAATGCACGATCGGACATCACGAACCGGCGTCATGTCAGAATCAACATCACGCCCTCTTCTCTGCCGCCACTTTCCGATGCGACTGCCTGCCCGCCTGCTGGCTGCCGTCTTCTTCGTCTTCGCCGGGCACGGCGCGTCGGCCGATGAAGTGCAGGTTGCAGTCGCCGCGAACTTCACCGCCCCGGCCCGGCTGATGGCCGCGCAGTTCGAGGCCGACACGGGCCATCGTGCCGCCTTGTCGTTCGGCGCGACCGGGAAATTCCATGCGCAGATCACGAACGGCGCACCCTTCGAGGTGCTTCTGTCCGCGGACGACGAGACGCCCGCGCGACTCGAACGCGAAGGGGCGGCCGTGTCCGGCAGGCGCTTCACGTACGCGGTCGGCACGTTGGTACTGTGGTCGCCCCGGCCCGGGGTCGTGGACGAGCGCGGCGAGGTGCTGCGGCGTGGCACGTTCACCCACTTGGCGATCGCCAATCCGAAGCTGGCGCCTTATGGCGCCGCCGCCATCGAAACGCTCACCGCGATGAAGCTGCTCGATGCACTGCAACCAAAACTCGTGCAAGGCGAAAACATCGGGCAGGCCTATCAGTTCGTCGCAAGTGGCAACGCCGAGCTTGGCTTCGTGGCGCTGTCACAGGTGATGGCCGACGGCACGTTGAGCACAGGCTCGGCCTGGATCGTGCCGCCGGAACTGCACCGCCCGTTGCGGCAGGATGCGGTGCTGCTCAATCCCGGCAAGGGGCGGCCAGCCGCCGAGGCGTGGCTGCGTTTCCTCAAGAGCGACAAGGCGCGCAAGGTCATCGAGTCCTTCGGCTACGGAGTTTGATCTGTGGGGGCCGAAGCGCTTCCTGGTGCGGACGACTTGGCTGCCGTGTGGTTGACGCTGCGGCTGGCGACCGTGACGACCTTCGTGCTACTGCTGCTCGGCACGCCGCTCGCGTGGTGGCTGGCCCGCACGAGGTCCTGGCTGAAGTCGCCGGTGAGCGCCGTCGTCGCCCTGCCGATCGTCCTGCCGCCCACGGTGCTCGGGTTCTACCTCCTGGTCCTGCTTGGGCCGCAAGGCGCGGTTGGAAGGTTGACGCAGGCCTTGGGCCTCGGCACCCTGCCGTTCAGCTTCGCGGGCCTGGTCGTCGGCTCGGTGATGTACTCGCTGCCGTTCGTCGTGCAGCCGATCCACAACGCCTTCGAGGCGATCGGCGAGCGGCCGCTGGAGGTGGCGGCCACCTTGCGCGCGTCGCCGCTCGATGCATTCCTGTCGGTGGCCGTCCCGTTGGCACGGCCCGGCTTCGTCACCGCTGCCGTGCTCGGCTTCGCGCACACGGTCGGCGAGTTTGGCGTCGTGCTGATGATCGGCGGGAACATACCCGGCAAGACGCGCGTCGTCTCGGTGCAGATCTACGACCACGTCGAAGCGCTGGAGTACGTCCAGGCACATTGGCTGGCAGGCGCGATGGTCATGTTTTCCTTCGCCGTTCTGCTGCTGTTGTACACGCTGCAGCGGCGGGGACGCGCGGCTTGAGCATCGAGCTGCGCGCCAGACTGCGGCGGGGGGCGTTCTCGCTCGACGTCGACATCGTGCTGCCGTCGCGCGGGATCACCGCCTTGTTCGGGCCGTCAGGCTCGGGCAAGACGACGCTGCTTCGCTGCATCGCCGGACTGGAGCGTGCCGAGCAGGCGCGCATCGTCGTGGATTGCAGCGTCTGGGTGGACGAACGCATCTGGCTCCCGGCGCACCGGCGCCCGATCGGCATGGTCTTTCAGGAGGCGAGCCTGTTCCCGCACCTGTCGGTGCTGGACAACCTGCGCTACGGTCAGCGGCGGGCGAAGGGGGCACCGGCCGGAGACCTTCGGCCTGCCATCGAGTTGCTCGGCATCACGCACCTGCTCGAACGGATGCCGGACCGGCTTTCAGGCGGCGAGCGTCAGCGGGTCGCGATTGCCCGCGCATTGGCCGTCGTGCCGTCGCTGCTGCTGATGGACGAACCGCTGGCCGCGCTCGACGTCGCGCGCAAGCGCGAGA
The DNA here is from genome assembly GCA_035719405.1 of Burkholderiaceae bacterium. Lineage (GTDB taxonomy): Bacteria > Pseudomonadota > Gammaproteobacteria > Burkholderiales > Burkholderiaceae_C > CAMLIZ01. The sequence goes on along the minus strand of DASTGE010000559.1, from coordinate 248 downwards.
TCCTGCCTTACCTGGAGCGACTGCACGACGAGCTGAAGATTCCGATGCTGTACGTCAGCCACCTCCCCGAGGAGGTGGCGCGGCTGGCTGACCACCTCGTCGTGCTCGAGGAGGGCCGGGTCCGCGCCCACGGACCGCTGCTCGAAACGCTCGCCCGCCTCGACCTGCCCATGAGCATGAGCGAGGAGCCGGGCGTGATCGTCGAGGCGACGGTGGCTGAACTCGATGCGCACTGGCAGCTGGCCCGC
>DASTGE010000558.1:0-5673 GCA_035719405.1 Burkholderiaceae bacterium | reverse complement strand
CCGAGATCGATCGGCAACTGGACGCGTTCGAGCAGGTCGCTCGGCGGGCGCCCGATTTCGTCGACGGCCATCGGCACGTCCACCAGCTCCCTCTCGTTCGCCAAGCACTGGTGCACGCCCTTGAGCAACGCTATCCCCCGGGGCTTCCATGGCTGCGTAGCACCGCGCCGGGTGCAGGCTCGCTAGGGCCTGCCACAGGGCTCAAGGCAGCGGTGATTCATGCTCTTGGCGGCCGTGCCCTGGATGGGCTCGCCACGGCGGCCGGGCTGCAGCAGAACCGGCGCCTGCTCGGCGTCTACGGCTTCCATGGCGACGCGCAGGCGCACGAGCGGCGCCTGGCAAGCTGGTTGTCGGCCTCGAAGGACGGCGACCTGCTCATGTGCCACACCGCGCTGCCGGCCCACGCCGAGTCCGGTGACCCCATCGCCCTGGCACGCAAGGTCGAGCATCAAGTGCTCTCGGGCGAACGTTTCAAGCGCCTGCTGGACGATTTCCACATTCTCGTCACTCGCTTTGAAAGGGCATGTTGACCGGGATCGCGCTCCCCAGGATAGAACTCACTGCTGGTCGAAATGCCCTTGAGAGGAGAGGCATTGTTTCACCGACTTGAATGCAGGCCCTCTGATTCGGCATTGAGCCGTTGGCGCCGTCATTCGCCGGATACCTCGATCGCGAGCGTCACAAAGCGACTCTCCCACATATCAGCGCGGACCGTTGAGAGACGCAGATCCGTCGCGCGCAGCAGCCAGCGTCCGCGCCCCGGCGCGCGAAAACGAACGCGACCGTCTACGTCGGTGGTCTGCCAATGGGAATCGGAAGGCCGCTCGCCGCGCAGTTCCACCGCCAAACCCGCCAGCGGTGCCCCATCGCGCAGGACCTGGAACACCAGCGGATCGCCGGCGCGCACTTGTTGCAATCCGCTGTCCAGGATCACGTCCATGCCCATGCCGGTCGGCTCCGCGTGTGGCGCCGGGAAACCGGGCGCCGCATCTCCCGCGAACTCGATCCTCGCATGCTTGGTGAATCGCTCCATCCATGAAAGCCCGCGCGACTGAATGGACGCCCAGGTCTCGCGAACCGATGCTGGCGCATGGATCTCGTCCAGGTAAATCCCGATCTTGTCGGGCGCAAGTTCGATATCGAAGGCCGTCGTCTGCGCCCAGCACGACAGGAACCGCACTCCTTCGGTCTTCACGCCGACGATGAGCGCAGTCGGCGCGCTGGCCATTGCGGCCAGAGGCACCCGACGGCCATCCGACAGACACCCGCGATGCCTCAACATCCGGATTTCGATCGGGTACTCCTGCACCGGAAACTGATTGCCCGTACCGAGGGCGAGGAGTTTGCTCCCCGGTGAATGCTGCGCGGTGGGCTCAAACCACGTGTCGTGAGCGAACACTGCAACAGAGGCGATCGACAGGCAGGACGCTACCGTCCGCCTGTTGAGCCAGAGGACCAGGCCGGGGCACGCGCGATGGCAGGCCACTAGGTGTTCGGCTTAAGGCAGCGGAATGTTCGGCTCGGTCGGCACGTTGATGCCGCCGTGCCCCTGGTACAGCCCTTGGTGCGCAGGCGCGAGGAACGGGAACCGGGGCAGAAAGTCTTTATCGTTCACTTCAACGCCTTTCGCGAGCCCGGCATTCGCGTCACCCGCCACGATCAGGCTGATCAGCACGCTGTTCACGTTGACCTGGTTGCGGTTGGGAGCGGTGCCGCCACCCAGGCGCCGGCCGTTCGGAAAGCGCGAGTCGATCGCCGCGTCGAGCGTGATCACGTCACCGGTGTAGCCATCGGCAACTGGAATCGGGCGTCCCAGATTGATCGCGTCGATGATGTCCGGGCGCGGGCCTTTCAGCGCGTTCACGCTGGCCTGCGGAACGCCCAGCGCCTTGTAGATGCCGAGCGCCTCGGCATCTCGGACCAGGACCGGGTACAGCACGTCGGCGCCGAAGTTTGTGACGTCGTGCATTACGCTCGTCCGCAGGTACTTCGTCTGCCGCTGAGTGCCGACCAAGCCGGCATTAAAAAGCGGCAACGCGTTGCGGCCAACCTGTACGAACTTACCTTGGCCGCGCAAACCGGTAATGACGTTGTCCGCATCGACCACCTGGATCTTCTGTCGCTTGATGACGGAGTGGATCCGCAGCAAGCTGTCGGTCGACTTCGGCGCGAGGATCAGATTGTGTGGGATGCCAGCAGGGAAGATGTCAGTCATGGGGACTTCGAGCGCGATCGAGAACACGTTGAAGCCAGTAAAGACATCCTTGCCCGGCGGGCGGCGCGCGCCGGGAATGCCACCCAGGTCGTCACGATTGAGGTTTACCAGGTCGAAGATACCTTTCTCGTCGAGCTGGTAGGGGTCGTCGAACTGGCCGGCAATGATGCGTCCGCCGTTGGCCAAAGTGTGGATGAAGCGGTCGACGAATGGCTGGTCATACAGCCCGACCTCCCGGCTCGTGGGATCGCCTGAATCGTATCCGGCGAACGGGCCGAGGCCGTAGACGAGGCGATCGGTCTGAGGGCCATGGTTGTTCGGCAGCACCGGCAGGTCATTCCCAAGCACCTTCGCCTGAGGCAAGCCGCTGTCGTCCTCGCTGTCTTCGCTGTCGTCGTCCCAGTGACCGGGGCGCACGATGCGGGTGACTTTCATCGTCTCGGTTCCCCCGGTCAACTGCCACAGCAATTCGTTGCCACCCCCAACGGGGTCAGACGGGCTGGGGGCAGGCTCCGGGCGCAGCGCGTTAGCAAACTCGACGCGATAAATCAAGCGCGTCTTCAGGCTCGCGCCGATACCGATGTGAAATTCATAGCGGTAGCCGTTGCACGCGCGCAGGCCATGATTGCCCTGGCCCGGTTCATGGAGCGGGTAGAAGTTCATGATCAAATAAAGCTTGTCATGCTGCCGGTCCGATACCCAGGCGTACGTGTCGGTGTTGTCGGCGCATGGCTCGTTCAGGATCGCCAGCGCCTCGCGGTGACTCGAAGCTTGAACGCCGGCGTTCAGTGCGGCGAAAAGGGACACGGCGATAAAGATCTTGCGCAATTCCACGGCACTCTCCTTTCGCGGGCGCTTCCATGCGCGGCGCTGGACGGCACGATACCTAATTCGACCTCCTTTGCGCTGACTGAACGCCTCGATCGAGGTACCGCCCGCGGCAATTAAATTGCCAATTCTGGAGTTCCCTACGCTCAAAGCCCTGCCCGTGCTCGAACAGGTGGCCTGCGTGGCCCCCAGCAGCGCGACCGAACACGCAAAGCCACTGCAACCGCGCCAGCGACTCGGCCGGCAGCTGCCGCTCCAGACACGCGTGCGAGGCGCCCCACGCGGCCGGCGTTAACGCGCGCCACACCTCGTCGTCATGCCTGGGTCGCCGCCGCGATCGGCGACTAGGTAGCGCGCGCACCAGGCCACGCAAACAGTGACCCCATCACGTCCAGCGCCAGGCACTGGCTGGCCAGCGTCAACTGCCCCTTGAACTGCCTCAGCCGCGCCCGCCTTGCTACCGCAATTCTGGGGCAGCCCGAGATCAAGCTGCGCACTTGGCCCATCAGCGGTTTTCCCTTGCTACTGTCTACGTCGAACGCAGCGATCGGCTAAAAGTGATTCGGGTGCTGCATCAGCGGCAGGACGTCGCCGCGATCATGGCTCTGCATCCTCGATGCCGATCACTGATCCCAATCAGTGGAGCGGTCTCCTCGGTTGTACAGTTGGGCGATAGCGATCACCTCCCCATTCGGACAGGCCGGCGACACCTACTATGTTCGAAGGTGGCTGCGACGAAATCAGGAAGGGCTCATCTTGACCCCAAGGCGATTGCATGAACGGCAGGGCAAATTTGTGCTAAACACTGCCCTCAGGGTCCCCAACGAGGTGATCGGGCCTCGCATCTGACAAAACGAGCGCTCTGCTCTCCTGTCACGCTGTCGATTTGCACAAATTTTAAGCGGCACATGATTGCCAGAAACAAATTCCAAGCCACACAAACAGATGCGTTGTCAAAGATTTTGTAAGGCAAGAACCGGTCAGCTTGTTGTGTTTGGCGCGAAAACCCTCGTGCAATCGCCCTGATTTTGCCCCCCCCAACCCGGGGATGACTCTGGCACTAGGCATTGCTACTCTGAAGAAGAGCACTTCGTCACCGGTCGCTCATACAACTGATCGATTCTGAGATGGCCCGGTTGCTCAAGGTCCTGGGTTGTAGGAGACCACTATGCCATTGGGCGACACTCGCAGGGATTTCATCAAACGAGCTGGTTATATGGCCCCGGCCATACTTACGCTACCGGCGGCACCCGCCTACGCTAAGTCTGGTTCCCAAAAGCCCGATTCCGAAAAGCCGCGTCACGAGAAGGATGGCGACTTCGACAGCAAGCCCAAGAAAAAGTAGCGGTAGGGTTATTCGAGGATCGTCGATGAAGGGGACGGGCGCGTGACGCCAGCATACGACGTATTACGCAACTGGTTGCGGGTTTCGGACGGCACGAAGTCGCCAGTACGGTCGATGGCGAACGACAAGCAGCAGTTGCGCTCGTGGATGCCGGCTTGTGCGGGCATCAGGTGCTGAGAAATGGTGGATTCGGCAAGAGCGACGCGAGCGAGACCGCGACGCGATGCAACGCGCCGTATTCGAATGGTCTAAACCAGCGGTGGGATCAGCCGCAGAAGTGCCGCAGGTTGATCATCCGTGTAGGCCAAGGTCTTCAAGGCGTAGTGCACGGCGCTGATGCGCTCAAATCGAATCCGCACGCGGCGGAACTTGTCCTCCCGAGCGAACACGCGTTCGATGGTGCGGAATCGTTCCTTGAAGATCGCCGCATCGAACAGCCGCTTGCGCCCGCGCTTGGTGGTCTTCCTGCCGCGCGTGTTCTCGTTGATGTTGGGCACCATGCCGCGGTTGAAGATGGCCTTGCGGTTGGCTTGGCAGTCGTAGACGCCGTCCAGGCTGACGATGGTGCCGTTCAGCTCGATGCCCGCCGCGCGGGCGATGCTCGTCAATTGCGGCAGCGCCTCTCGCAACATGGGTGACTCGTTGCGGTTGCCCGGGGCCGCAATGAACGGCACGATCACGGTGCAGTTGCGGTCACAGAAGGGAACGACCTTGTCGCCCTTGACCCGCTTGTGCCCGTTGAAGCCGATGTTGTCGCCACCCTTCTTGGCCGCAGTCGTCGTGCCGTCACCGTGAACGACTGTCGTGTCAAGCAGATCGTGCTGTGCAAGCGTCAACACCGAGCCGGTGAAGATCGCGTCGAAACAGCCTTCGTCCTGCCATCGACGAAACGCCCGATAGATGCGTGTGTAGTGGATCTCCGGGCGTCCGTCTTTACCTTTGTCGATGGGCAGCTCCTTCCACTGACACCCGAGGTACAGCAGCTGCAAGACGTAATTGAACATCGCGTGCAGCGACAGTTTGAAAGGCGGTCCTCGGTGCCCCACCGTCAGCTGCGGCAAGACAAATTGCTCGAACTGCGCGAGCGTCAAACTCGTCGGTATCCGTTGCCATCGCTGGGTTCTCTGCACTTCGACCGTCCAAACGCTCGGATTCTGGACGCATCAGTACCGCTCGGCGAAACCCAATATCGGCGCGCCTTGCAGACGAATTCGCTCGTACAGGAAACCCGCAACCAGTTGTGCGCGCTCGCAGATTATTCGATCATCGACAATAGAACCGTCGC
>DASTGE010000557.1:0-3706 GCA_035719405.1 Burkholderiaceae bacterium | reverse complement strand
AGGCGCGCCTGCGTCTGCGCATCGAAAACGAAGCCGGTGCGATCACCGCCAGCGACAGCCGGCAAAACCGACGTCGACGCGGATCGCGAGTCGAGCGACTGAACCGGCGCCACTGCGCCGACGTCGGCGACCCGTGTCGTCGTGCCGGCCTGCGGCCCGGCGCCCGCGATAGCGAGAGCAATCGGGACGACTTGCATGGCCATCGCGCCTTCAGCCGCGGTTCACAGCGCGTCGAACAGCGACAGCGAGCTCACCTTGGCATATGCCTTCTGCGTGGCCTGCATCGCAGTCGTGTAGCCGTTGAGCTCCACGGCTGCGGAGGCATAGTCGAGCTGGCCGATTTTCAGCGCCGATTGCTGCAGCGACAGCGACACGTTGGAATGGTTGTCGTCCAGCGTCTGCAAGATGTTCTGAGCACCGCCCAGCGTGGCGATGCGCGAGTTGAAGACGTCGAGCGTTGCATCGAGGCCGTTCAGGGCGCCGGCAATCGTGGTGTGCAGGACCGGGTTATTGGCCGATGCGTTCGGCGCTTGCAGCGCGGCCACGACAGCGTCGAGCTGATTCAGCAGGTCGGCGGCTTCAGGCACCGCAACGTTTGCCGGCTGCGTGACGCCGTTGCCCACCACCACGCGCTGGTCCATGGTGTTGCCCGTGAAGCTGTATCGTGCGCCGGCTGCGGCGGCCGTGTTGTAGCTCACGGTCGCACTGGTGACCGCCGTGCCGGAAAAGAGATAGCGGCCTTCCTGGTCCTTGCTGTTGGATGCGTAGAACAGGCTGTCGCGCAAGGCGGTCAACGAGTCGGCGATGGCCGACAGGTCCTTCGACGAATTGGCGCCATCCGCAGCCCACACCAGCAGGTCGCGCACCTGCAGCGAGCTGTTGACCATGCCGCTCAGTGCAGCCTCGTTCTGCTGCAGGCGCGTCTTCAGCGCGCCGATGTTGTCCCGGTACTGCGCCAACGCCGCGTCCTCGCCCTTCAGCCGCGACAGGCGCACGCCATTGGTCGGATCGTCCGACGGCCGAAGCATGCGTTGGCCGGTGGCCATGCGCTGCATCGCGTCTTCGACGCGCCCTGAGGCGTCCTGCAGCGCCCGGTTCATCGTGGCGTGGTATTGGGTGCTGGCGATGCGCATGGATGCTCCTTCAGCTCATCATTGCCAGGGTGCTGTCGAACAGCTGGTTGGCAATGGCGACCACCTTCATGTTGGCCTGGTACATCTGCTGGAACTGCATCAGGTTCATCGCTTCCTCATCGCTGTTGACGCCGCTGGTCGACTTCCAGTTCTCCAGCGCCTGGTCGCGCACTGTCTGGGCCGTCTTCAGGTCGGACTGGTTCTTCGCGCTGGCGTTGCCGATCACTGCGACGAGCTGCGTGTAGCTGTCGCCGAGCAGCACACTGCCCAGCGACGCGATCGACACCGGCTGGTTCTTGCTGTCGATCACGGCGAGCAGGTTGTCGCTGTTGCCGGGCTGCGCCGCGTCCGACGAGAAGGCGAGATCGCTGCCGAGGAAGCCGCTCGACACGGTGAGCAGCGCCGATGCGCTGGCCGGGTTGGCCACGAACAGCGGCGGGCCGGAGCGGCCATCCATCGTGTAGCCGGCGGCCAGGTGCGTGTTGATCTTGTCGGCAACCGCCACTGCAAGGTCGCTGATCGACAGGGCCATCGGCGCGAGCGTGCCGCGCTCGAAGTCGTCGAGCGCGCCCAGCTGTCCGCCCACGGAACGGCCGGCCAGCGAGAAGGTCTCGCTCGCGAAGGTCAGCTGCAGGCTCTGCGTGCCGTTGGCGTTGGTCTGGATACTCAGGCTCGAAGCGCCCGCGCCCACGACCAGGGGCTGGCCGTCCGGCAGCGCGACGCTGCGGCTGCCGTCCGGCTGGTTGACCACCTGCACGCCGACCAGGCCTGCCAGCTCGTCGATCTTCTGATCGCGCGAGTCGATCAGGCCCGACGAGTTCACACCCGTGGCATTGGTGGCCGAGATCTGGCCGTTCAGTCGCGCGATCTGCTGCAGCACGAGGTTCACATGCGCCACGATGTCGCTGCGCTGCTGGTACACCGAGTTGCGCTGGTTCGTCAGCACCTGCTGCAGGCTGTTGAAGCGCTGTGCGAGCCCACTGGCCGAGGTGACCACCGCCTGCCGCAGTGGGCTCGATGTGGGGTCGACGCTCGCGGCATTGAGCGCGGCGAAGAACTGCTGCATGCCGGTGTTGATGCTCGAGGCATCGTCGCCCATGACCTGCTCGATCTGCGTCAGGTACGGCTGCGACGGCTCATGCTGGCCCAGCTTGGAGTTCGCACGCCACAGCTGCAGGCTCTTGTATTCATCGGAGAACCTTTGCAGCGCCGGCACCCGCACGCCGGCCCCGGCGGCGGTGCCGCCGCTGGCCGGCAGCACGGCGGCCAGCAACACGCCTTGCCGGGTGAAGCCCGGCGTCATCACGTTGGCCACGTTGTGGCTGGTTGTGTCCAACCCGAGCTGGGCAGCAAGCGCGCCGGACAGGCCGTTGTTGATGATGCTCATGGTCCCTCACTTCGCACGGCTACCGTCGGCGGGGCGGCCGGCAGATGCGCCCTCTTCCAGGCAAAGGCGACCCGCGGCGCCGCGGGCTTAAGGTGCTCAAGGCTTGTTTTGCGCGGCGAGAGCCTTGAGCAGCATGTCGGCGACGCCGAATGCGTGCCGACCGGCGAGCGAGTCGGCCAACAGCATGTCCGCGTGGTCAGCCAGACCTTCGTTCACCGGATCGCCCGCGCCATCTGCGTCGCGCAGCACGCGCGCCGCACTGTGCATGTGACGCAGCATCTCGTGGATGAACAGGCTCTCGAACTGCTCTGCCGCACTCCGCGTCCGGGCGTCGATTGGCGGCGCGGTGGCGCCGGCGCCGGCGCCGGCGGGCGCGACGGGTGCTGCCCCGTCCTGTTCGTTGGCCGTGGCGACAACGCCAGCGAGCACGGGTGGCAACGGTTGCGTCATCGTCAAATCACCACAAGTTCGCCTTCGAGCGCGCCAGCCTGATCCAGCGCCTGCAGGATGGCCATGATGTCGTCCGGCGTGGCGCCGGTGTTGTTGATCGCCGTGATGATGGCCTGCAGGCTCGCGCCCTCGCCCCAGCGGAACATACGTCCCGAGCCCTGGTCGACCGACACCTGCGAGCGTGGCACCTCGGCCGTCTGGCCGCGGCTGAACGGCCCCGGCTGGCTCACGCGCGGCGTCTCGCCGATCACCACCTTCAGCGAACCGTGCGACACCGCGACCGGCCGCACGCGCACTCCGTCGGCGATCACCACCGTGCCGGTACGCGAGTTGAAGATCACCTTCGGCAACTCCTGCCCGACGTCGACCTTCAGCGACTCCAAAGCGGCGACGAACGCCACGCGCTCGGTCGGGTCCGCGGGCGCCTGCACCTCGACGCTGGTGGCGCTGCGCGTCGACGCGATCGGGCCGAACTGCCGGTCGATCGCTTGCACGATGTTGGTCGCCGTCTGGAAGTGTGGCCGACGCAGATTGAGCACCACAGTGGGCCGGGTGTCGAAGTCGGTGGGGATCTCGCGCTCGACCGTGGCGCCGTTGGGCACCCGCCCCGCGGTGGGCGTGTTGACGGTCACGCTCGATCCGCTATTGCCCTGCGCACTCAGGCCGCCCACCACGAGGTTGCCCTGCGCCAGCGCGTACACCTCGCCGTCGGTCGCGCGCAGCGGCGTCAGCAGCA
>DASTGE010000556.1:0-10059 GCA_035719405.1 Burkholderiaceae bacterium | reverse complement strand
TCGCTGTCGAGGTTGTGGACCAGACGTTCCAGGTTGATTGCCGCGCGCTCCAGATCCGCGCGCGGACTGTGCCTGAAGCGCGCCGATTCTTCGAGAAAACGCAGCGCATTGTCCAGGCGGGCGCGGCTCTCCGCCGGAACTCTTGACTTCGCGTTCGCCCGCGCAGCCGTCATCCGATGCAGTTGCGCGTTCAACAGCCTCGATTCAGCGCCGAGTGCCGGATGCTTGAGGAAATCGGCACTGTCGGTCGCCGCTTTTGCGTACACCTCCGCCAGCGGCAGACTTCCCTTTGCCGCATGAAGCAGCGCCAGCGTGAGATACGACTGCGGAGATCCTTCGCCGATGGCCGCCATGTCGTGCGGGAACACGTTGCGCGTAGGTCTTCCCACACTCTTCACGGCCCGCTGCTCGGGCAGCTCGATGGGTCCGAGAAATCGATCAGCGACCGGCAGAACCATCGTGTGGTGACCCATTTCACCCGGAGAAAATCTCACAAACACCTGAAGGTCCTTTAAACCGCTGGCGGTGAGGACTTCGCGCCCGAACGTATTGACCAGGCTGCTAAGCCGCTCGGCCACCAGGCTTTCGAGGTCACGCTCCGAACGCAGCCACTGCAAAAGCGTCTCGATCTCCGACTCGCCCGGCCATTGCGTCTTTTCGAGATCGCGAGAAATCTGGCCCCTCCTGCCGAGCTTCAGCGTGGAGCGGGCCGTTTCAAAGGCGGTCCAGGCATCCATCAGCGCACCGGCCTCCCTCATTGGCAGATTAAAGGGGTTCCCGCCTCTTGCGTCGATCTGCCCGTAATAAACTTCGAGCGCGAGTTCCAGGGACTCGGCTGCGCGGCCCAGGGGATCGTCGATATGGCCGTCGGCAGGCGGCGAGTCCGCGGTGGACGAATCGTCCCATACGAGCAAGCGTATGTGCCGGATGGGGTCGTCCGTTCCGTGCGGCCTGGCCCGCAGAGGCGGTGGGTGCCTGGTGGCCTGTATCAGCGTTGCAGTGTGCGTGACGAGGACGCCCCGAGCGCGGATGCCGTGACGGGACAGGCTCTCGTTCAGCCCTTCCACGTAGGCAATCGCTTCAGCGTCCAGACGGTTGGACCGCACCGAATTATTGCGGCTGTCCTCGAGCCGCTGCTGCCAGTGAGCGACCCGTCCTTCGTCGAGGCCGACACGGCGGATGATTTCGGCCTCCTCGTCGTTCAATCCGTACTCGGCCCAATTCACCGTTCTGAGCGTAGAGAGGTTGCTGCGGGTCACCAGCTTCTGGATGCGGGACTGGATCGAATCGACCTCGTCAGGAACGATCTTCAACATGACGGCCAGCGCAGGCGCAGCCCGAAGCAGGTACTCCATCAGGTCGGTCTTGCTCTTGTCGTTGCCGCGCAGCGCCTGGCTTGCCAATTGCGACAGCAGCTGGCCCGCGAAGCGGCCGCGCCGCAATTCCCGGAGCTGTTCTTTTGCGTCCTTCAACAGCCCGAGGTCCCTTACCAGCTCGCGATGTCGCTGATACGCAATCTCCTCTTCGATTTCGACGCCATGCGGCGGCAGGACGACAACCGGACAGGGTTGATCGAACAATACCCAGCGGATCGCCAATTCGCATTTCAGTCGCAGCTCGGCCAACATGTGCGGCCATTCCCCCGAGGCCCGCAGCGCCTCTTCCGGGCCGAGTTCGAAGCCTTCGACGAAATCCTTGCTGACACCATGGATGTACGCCTTCAGTTCGTGTGCATCGATGAAGTAGAGGAAGCGGAACCCCGCGTCCTTCAGCGCGTCCCGGTCCAGGATGTGCCGTCGCACCAATGTGCGAAGGCTGTGGATCTCCTGCCCGACTCCGTGATGTGACCTGACGCGATCCATTGCCGGCTCCTTCGTCAGTTCCACGCCCTGAGCGGCCTTGCCTCGAGCGAGTCCAGGAACGAACCGGCGGCCGGCGGCGAATCGCCCCAACGCGCAGCCGTTCCTTCGATGACTCGTTGACGCTCGAACTCGCGGCTCACGGGCATCACGAGTGTCACGTTCTCATCGCCTCCGAGGCTGGATTCGAGGGCGCGCAGGATGTCGGGGCCCGGCCTCAACTCGTATTTCATGCTGCCGGACCGCGAGGCCACGGCGCCGTTCTGATGGTTCAACAGCACGTCGAGAAGCTTTTCTCCACCCGCCAACTCCGGCAAGGAAGGAATCGGAGTGGATGTCCCCGCCATTGCCCCGTGCCGGAATAGCGCGATGGATACCATGCGCACGATGGCCCGATTGTGATCGTCGGGCAATCCGCTTCGCAATCGGCCGTAATTCCCGGCAATCGCCTCCAGCGCATGATCGAGTTTGCTCGATGCCCGCAGAAGGCCTCCGGCAGCGGCCGCCACCGCGCTCATCGCAGACGTGCAACTCGACAGCACGTATTGGCACATGCTTGCCACTTTGTCGCTGCCTGTGGGCCCGCGGGCCTGATGTGACGATTCGAACGCGAGTCGGCCCAGCGCCGCGGCGACCACATCCGATTCGCCAGACTCCGTCGCGAAGTCCGATCGGGTCATGACCCAACCCTCGAATACCGAATTGGCGCATGCAGGTTCGGCCAGCACCGCCGCCGCAATGGCCAGCGGAGCCAGCAGCCGGCAGCCGAATGACTGCCGCAGGATGTAACGGTATTCGGCATCGAGGGCCTCGCCGAACGAGATCTCGCCGCGCCAGGCTTGTCGCGCCCTTTGCAGGGCTGCAAGCGTCACGCCAAGAGCAACGTCGTCGACGGTGGTGACACCGGCAAGTGCCGCAACGATGTCGGTGATCGTGCGATTTCCAAGCGCCGATATCGCCCCTTGATCGAGGTCGTGACCCACACGGATGCGGCTCGCCTCGCAGCTCCAATCGAGCAACGTGGCACCCTCACGGGCAAACCAGTCTGCGATCCATGAATTGGAGACGGGCGTGTGCGGGGAGGAGGCGTCGCGTGCAGTGTCTGCCCTCAGCACCAGACGCCTTGCTCGCACGGCCGTCGACACGCTGACCTCCACATCGACGAGCGAGCTGTCGATGTACCGCTTCTGCGCCGCAATGAGCGCCTGCTCGGCCTCGCGGTCTTCCTGGGAGCAATCGAGAAGGCAGATGTCGCTTTCGCTCGCGGTGACGTCGCGGATCAGCCGATCGATGCCTTCGAACAGGTTCCCCAGAGGCGGCAATTCGCAGCAGGCCACCCGCAACTTCTCGATTTCCCGATGCAGAAGCAGGCTGTCGCCCGTCGCCTCGAAATACTCTCTCAAGGGACGTTTGGGGTCGTGCCCCGGCGCGGCGACCTGCTTGACCAGATGCGGGGATGCTTCAATGAACTCTCGCACGAGCCGCAGCCGCCGACCGGATGTTGCGGCGAGCTCCGCCGGCGTGAAGCGCGACATTTGCTGCAGTGCTGTGCAAATGGACAGGTTGTCTTCGGCGGAGAGCATGGACGAGTTGTGTTGTCGGGCGATGATGCGTTACACCATGGGTCTCGGGTAAATCAATTCGGCCCCGGCGGCCAACTCCTCGAGGAATCGAAGCGGATTCCCGTGCGCCAGGAAATCCTCACAGGCCCGGACTGTCCTTTGCAACAGTTTGGGCGTGCCGGCAAGCAGGCCTGTGCTCAGCTGCACGATCAATGCATTGCGATCCTTGCGCGACAGGCTTGCGGCATTGAGGGTCACTGAAAATTGCACCAGCTTTCGCAGCCCCTTCAGGGTCCGCTTGTTGTCCGGCGCGCTCCAGTGCCGCAAGAGCCTGCGACAGGCGTCCCTCGCCTGGACACGCCGCATCAGCTGGTGAGGAGGCATGGCAGGCCCCTGCCGTCCCTCGTACCTTCTTTCGTGCAGCCTGCGGCAATCATCCAAGGCCCGGTCGGGCACCGCCGTCATCCATTGGGGCAGCCCCTGGTCGCCCGTGTTCACCCATCGCTGCAGGAGCAGCCATGCAACCGTGTCCATCCAACCCTCGCTCCAGCTGCAGGTCGGACCGACGTTCTGTCGCTCCGGGCCGAGAATGCTTTGGAACGCATGGCAGATCAACTCGTGCGCACAGACGTAAGCGAGCTGGAACAGGGTCGGCAGATCGAGCGCCTCATTCTCGAGGTCAATTCCGATCGTCGTCCGATCGGCGTCGACACGCGTGGAGCCATTGAGGTGAAACTCCGGAATGAAGCCGCGCTCGGCCCCCTGGCTCACACCCTGCAATGAGTACGAGACGACGATATCGTTGGCGCGGGGCGTGTGCCTGGCGTAAAGGGCACGCGCGATTTCTCTCATCGAGAACAAAAGCGACACGAGTTCGTCGATGCAGACGCCTGGCGGATCGGGAGAGGCCCATTCTCCGAGGTCGGCGCACAGAGGTTGACTTCCCGTTGACCGAGTGCAGAAGCTGCACGACCGGCGACCCAGACGAGCCAGCAATGCACGGCACGCCTCATCGAGCCCGCAAACGGACCGTTCATGCGCCTCGTCGGCGACAGCCTTCTCGATGGCCTCGATCAATTGGGCGAGATGTCCCGCCACGCCCAGCCCACGCGAAACCGCAATCGCGTCGGCCCCGAGACGGGCCATTCGGAGGAGGTGGTTGCGCTGGTCGAGCAGCCTGTCGTCGAGCGGCACGACGTGCCTGCCCTGGAGCTCGAGCGCCGCGATGATGCGGATGCCGAGCGCCGAGCGATCGAGACTGTCCATGCCCGCAACCGTCAGCCGTCCTCCTCCTCCCGACGCTGACCGAGAGCGTCACGCTTGCGCATCCTGATCATCACGGCCGGCTCCAGGTACTTGTTCCAGACCTTGCGGATCGCGTTCTTCACCGCGTCTTTTCCCAGATCGGTCAGCGCCTTCAGCACGATATCGGTCGCGACCCAGCTCGAAATCAGGATCGCGATTTCCGTCGCGGTCAAGCCACTTTCAGTGGGCTCGATTCGAACGGGCGGACGATCGACCGGGAGCTTGTCGGGGGAGGTACGGAGGATGTCGGCAATGCCGGCTGCCGAGGCAGGATTGCTCAACTGCTCGCGCCAGACGGCTTCCAGCGCCTCCTGCAACTCATGCGATTCGGCCGAGGCCTCGGTGTAGACAGCCACCGTGCCCGAAGTAGCGTTCATGTTCTCCCCTTCGACAATGGCGGCCGACGCCGCTACGTCTGGCCGCAGCCGCAGCGGCACAACTTCGCTGCGGGCGAGGCATTATCAGGAGACAACGCGACGCACGTCATCCCCAAAGGTTGGGATGTCCATCAGTCGTCACGCAGCCACTGCCGCGCCTCACGCGCTTTGCCTCGGGGACGCCCCGGCCACCGGAAGCGACCGACATTTACCAGAAGCGCCTGTTCGAGGACTCGTACGCGGTGTTTTGCGACGCCGCGGAGCGCGGCCGTCACCGCAATGCAGACGAGTATCTGGCGGGCGAGCACGCCACCGTGGTCTACGAGCCGCGCCGGGCGTTGGACATCGACGACTGGCTGCGTGCGCAAGGCGTGCATCGCCGTGTCGTCGTCAGCGTGCCGGGAATGGGCGGACTCGGGCCGATGGTGTGCGGCAGTCGTCTGCTCGCCACTGCGCCATCGCTGCTGTCACAGCATGCGTTGCGCGGGCTCGCGCACGCGGGCGTGCCGCTGCCCACGCCCGCGATGCCGATGTATATGGTGTGGCACCGCAGACATCAGGCCGACCCGGTGCAACGATGGCTGCGCGAGCAGCTGCAGGCGGTTGTCGCCGAGGTGCTCGGCTGAACGGCCGCCTTCCTCACGCAGAATTCAGCAGCGCAGCGGCGCGACCGAGTGCCAGGAGCGTTCAGAAGTGCCAGGTGCGGATCGTCACCGGCTCCTTCACACCACCTTGCACCATCTGACCGACCGCTCGATCAATCCGCGCACGGTGGTCGAGATACGCACGAAGCCAGGTCGACGGATCTGCGGCAGCGCCGAAGTGATCTTCGAGCGCTTCGCGGGTGATGCGCGCCGCGATCTCGCGGCCGCCGAAGCGTACGGTGAATTCGAGCGCGCTGCCTTCGGGGACGGGTCGCGGCTGCGGCACCGTCGCCGGCGACGCCGGGGGCTGCGGAGCCGTCCGCAGCGTTTGCCTCGGGCGTGTGACCGCCGCCCTGGGCCCGCCCGCCAAAATCGTGCCCGATGAACTGTCTGCCGGGCCGGAAACGTTCAAGTTGCCCATACGCCGCTCGAAGATGAACCGGCGCCATCTTGCAGTACGAAGGGGCTGTGGCGTCATCCCTTGTTCGTGTGAGGCGGAGTGACGAGTTGGCAGATTCAGGTCGCGAATCGCTGTTGCCAGCCTTGCCGGACGGACCGTGCATAGCGGTCGATTCCGAGGCCGGTGGGATCGATTTCCGGTTGCCTGCCGGTCACGAGATCGGCGATCAGTCGCCCGGAGCCGGCCGCCATCGTCCATCCCAGCGTGCCATGCCCGGTGTTGAGGAAGAGCCCGGCGACCTTCGTGGCGCCCACGAGGGGGGTGCTGTCCGGCGTCATTGGCCGCAGTCCGGTCCAGAACTCCGCGCGCGAAAGGTCGGCGCCACCCGGGAAGAGATCGCAGAGGACCTTCTCGAGCGTTCTGCGCCGCCTGGCGCGCAGCGCAAGATCGAAGCCCGCGAGCTCGGCCATGCCACCGACGCGAATACGACTCTCAAAGCGAGTCACGGCGACTTTGTACGTCTCGTCAAGCACGGTCGAAACCGGCGCGGACGAATCGTCACGCACGGGCAGCGTGAGGGAGTAACCCTTGACGGGATACACCGGCACCTCGATGTCGTGCGGCTTGAGCAGCGCCGGCGTCGCGCAACCGAGGGCGACCACACACGCGTCCACATTGAGCAGATCGCCGTTCGTGAGCTGTATGCCGACCAGCCGGCCGCCCTCCACCCGCAGCCGGCTCACCTCGGTGTCGACGCGCAATGACACGCCCAGTCCGCTGGCGCGGTCGGCGAGTTGGCGGGTGAACAGGTGGCAATCGCCGGTTTCATCGTTGGGCAAGCGAAGGCCGCCGCTCAATCGCGACTTGACGCGATCGAGCGCGGGTTCGGCGCGGGAAAGCTCCTCGCGGCCCAGCAGTTGGAACGGCACGCCGCATTCGCGCAGGACCTCGACATCGCGCCCCGCCGCATCGAGCTGCTCCTGACTGCGGAAGAGCTGCAGCGTCCCCAGGCTGCGATGTTCGTAGGCGAGACGCGC
This sequence comes from Burkholderiaceae bacterium, assembly GCA_035719405.1. GTDB lineage: Bacteria > Pseudomonadota > Gammaproteobacteria > Burkholderiales > Burkholderiaceae_C > CAMLIZ01. The sequence goes on along the minus strand of DASTGE010000556.1, from coordinate 2,875 downwards.
CTCGTCGCGCAGCTCTCGGAGGACGTCACGGCTGTATTCCGCAAGACGCATCATGCGCTGCTTGTTCACCGCATAGCGGCTGCTCGTGCATTGGGCCAACATGCGTGCGAGCCAGACGATCTGCCCCCAGGTTCCGTCGGGACGAATGGCCAGCGGCGCGTCGCGTTGAAACATCCACTTCAGCGCCTTCAGCGGAATACCCGGTGCTGCCCACGGCGTGGAATAGCCCGGGGACACCTGCCCTGCATTGGCAAAGCTGGTTTCCAGCGCCGGACCGCTTCGCCTTTCGATCAGGACGACATCGGCCCCTCTGCGGGCCAGGTGGTACGCGGTGGAGATGCCGATCACGCCCCCACCCAGCACAGCAACTTTCATTTTTCGACTCCAAAGCAACAGTCTGTAATGGCTTCAATGTATCGACGGGGGTGGCGTGACTTTCACCAAAGTCGGCGGCGTGGCTGGCGGTGGGGCCCATTCGGTCACTACTGGGGGCGCGTTTTGTCGTGAATGTGTCGGCGCGCAAAGCGGAACGGGCGTTGTGTGTCATGACGGAGCATGGGAAACACGATCCGTCGTGAGCGCTGCGGGTTTGTCTGTGTCGATCCTCGCAGGCGCGGTTCGCGGTCGGCGTCTTCATGCCGGAAGTCAAGGCTGGCATGGCGGATGCGGATGTGGGTGCGAGCAGGCGCAAGGAGAAGTCCGTTGAATGCACATCCCCACTTGGAGCAATACGAGTTGCGCTTTCGCTCGCCAGTTGACGGGCGCGGAGGTTTCGCGTTCCGGTGTGACGAGCGCGGACGCGTCGACATGGACCGGCTCAGCGCGGCAGAACTGAACGACTATCTCTTTGCGCGCGCTGTTGTGGGCCGGCACCTTTGCGTCCCCCTGGTGCACAGGGCGGGGGAGCAAGACAGGCTTGCACGAACCCCGACCCTGCTCTCTTAAGACTCCGATAACCACCCTCCCTCACGATGGGCATTCGAAAGGAGGCCCTTCGATGATCCCCCTGCATCCCGATCGCGCCCTGCTTGCGCTCGCGCTCACGCTCGTGCTGGCCGCATCCACCGCACAGGCCAACACCCCCGACCCGGCGCGCGGCCAGCAGTTCTTCACCGTGAAGCACGGCCGCGAATGGGCCTGCGCGACCTGTCACGGCACCATGCCCACCACGGATGGCAGGCATGCCGCCACAGGCAAGCCGATCGCGCCGCTCGCGCCTGCATTCAACCCGCAGCGACTGACCGATCCTGCCAAGACGGAAAAATGGTTTCGCCGCAACTGCAACGATGTCCTCGGGCGCGAATGCAGCGCCGACGAAAAGGCCGATATCGTGGCCTGGCTTCGCTCGATCAAGCCATGAAGCCCGCCGCCCTTGCCCTGTCGGCGGCCCTGGTGACCGCCGCCCATGCCGATGAAGGCCACCTGCGCCTGAGCTTGCTGAAGGCCTATCAGCAGGAATGCGCTGCCTGCCACGTCGCTTACCCGCCGAGCTTGCTGCCGGCCGCCTCGTGGAAGCGATTGATGAACAACCTGCCGCAGCACTTCGGCACCGATGCCTCGCTGGACCCGGCCGCGGTGAAGACGATTTCCGGATGGCTGGAGGCCAACGCCTCGAAACGCGCTGCCGAACCGCCGCAGGACCGCATCACGCGCAGCGCATGGTTCCAGCGCGAACACGACGAAGTGCCCCGCGACGCATGGCAACGCCCGTCGGTGCGCAACGCGGCGAACTGCGCTGCCTGCCATACAGGAGCTTCCGAAGGTGACTACAGCGAGCGGCGCGTTCGCGTTCCGAGATGAAGGAGAAAGCAATGAATGAATCGAGTCTGCACGACATCCGGGTGTGGGATGTGCCTGTGCGCGTCTTCCATTGGTTGATGGTGTTGAGCTTCGCCGGCGCGTGGCTGACCGCCGAGAGCGAGCATTGGCGGCTGCTGCACATCACCCTCGGTTACACCATGGCCGGTCTCGTGGCGTTTCGGGTTGTATGGGGCGTGGTGGGAACACGCCACGCGCTCTTCGCCAATTTCGTGCCCGGGCCGGCGGCTGTATGGCGCTACCTGCGATCACTGCTGCATGGCCGGCCGGAACATCATGCGGGGCACAACCCGGCCGGGGCATGGGCGATCCTCGCGTTGCTCGCGCTCGCCGCATTGACCACCGCGCTGGGCTGGGCCACGTACAGCGACATCGGCGATCACTGGGCCGAGGAAGGACACGAGGCAGTCGCGAGCCTGATGCTCGGCGTCGTTGCAGTCCACGTCGGCGGCGTGCTTCTGGGCAGTTGGCTTCATCGCGAGAACCTCGTGCGGGCCATGGTCACAGGGCGCAAGGCCGGCGATCCTGCAGACGACAGCCGCCACGGCGCCCGTGCGGTGGCCGCGCTGCTGGTGATCGCCGTTCTGGGGTTCTGGCTCGTGCAATGGCAAGATGCGCCGGCAAGCCCGCAGGCCCACGTCGCCACGCAAAGCCGTGGCCACGGTGCGGAGGCCCGCGAGCGCGATGATTGACCGCCATGCGCATCCTGCTGGTTGAAGACGACCCCCTGCTCGGCGACGGCCTGCGCGCCGGGCTCCGACAGCAGGGCTTTCAGGTGGATTGGGTGCGCGACGGCGTCGCAGCCGAACGTGAGCTGCAAAGCGGGGTCTACTCGGCTGCCGTGCTGGATCTGAGCCTGCCCATGGTCGATGGGCTGGTCGTGCTCTCCCGCACCCGTGCGAAGGGCGTCGACACGCCGGTGCTCGTGCTCACCGCGCGCGACGCTGTCCCGGATCGCATTCGGGGGTTGAACCTCGGCGCGGACGACTATGTCGTCAAGCCCATCGATCTGGAGGAACTGGCCGCGCGGTTGCGTGCCCTGGTGCGCCGGTCACAC
>DASTGE010000555.1:0-2197 GCA_035719405.1 Burkholderiaceae bacterium | reverse complement strand
GGTTGATGAGACTCCAGTGCAAACCGGGTATACTCGCGGCCTCGCGTCGGGGTGTAGCGCAGCCTGGTAGCGCACTTGCATGGGGTGCAAGGGGTCGCGAGTTCGAATCCCGCCACCCCGACCAAGCGAATCAACGGGTTAGGATCGAAAGACCTAACCCGTTTTCTTTTTCCTCAGTTCCCGTTCAGAACCACGTCCAGAAGGGGCAATCGGTAGCGGACGTCGCGCTTCTTGCTCCCTTTGCCCTTTAACGGGGAGCAGCCCGACCTGCAAGGTACATTCGATCTGATGGCCTCCCTTGGAGGCCGTCTCTGGTCGCCGACGCCTCCTGGAAGGTGCGGGTGTGCCCGACGCGCAGTGCCGCGACCGTCGCCCGGTTGGGGACTCGGCGGAAGGCCGAGACCCGGTCTGCCGAAGGCGTGTCGTATAAGGCTTTCGCCGGTGACCGCCGAAGCGAAAGGCCGTGTCCCAATCGGGAGACGCGCGTCTCGCGGCCCGCAGTTCCCCAATGGATGCCACGCAAGAGGACCTTCGATGCCTGCGCCAGGAGCCCGTCTGACGCCTGCTCGTCAACAAGCCGCCATCATCGACTGCGATGCAAGGCTGCTCATCGTTGAGGCAAATGCTGGCGCCGCAAAGACAACGACGCTTGCCATGCGCATTCAGCGCGCCGTGGAGGGTGGCGTCGCGCCGGGGCGTGTGTTGGCGTTGTCGTACACCGAACCGGGCCGGGCAGCCTTGATGAACGCGCTGCAGAACGTCGGCCTTCATCCGACCGTGGCGAGGCAAGTGCGGGTATCGACTTTCGACCAGTTCGCGGGAATCAGGCTCAGGACGGTGCAGGGTGAAACGAGCAAGCCGCGCACACCCGAGCGAGTCAAGCCGTACGTGCTTCAAGCCATCAAGAGGGCGCGCGACAGGGAAGAGGGGCGCCACCCGCAGGACTTCCACATTCAGGGCGAGGGCGAGCTTGCGGTGGAAGGCCTATTGCGAGCCTTCCAGCAAATCAAGGGAGACCTGGTGCTGCAAAGCGTCAGCGAAGAATTTGTGCTGACGCCTGCCTCGGCGGCGGATGTCCTTGGGTGGGACTACACGACGCTTCGCGTTCTTGGAGCCTACGAGCGCCTTCGCGGCGGCGATCGCTGGAGCGACAGCGATAGCCCGGTCTTCCGCTACATCGACGACGCGACCTACGACCTGGCGGTGATGCTTGGGTCAGTTCATGTCCCATTCGATGAAGAAAATCACCCTTTGGCTCTTGGACTGTCGCTCATCGTGGTCGACGAGATGCACGACATGAACCGCGCGATGCTCAAGGTTCTCCGCAGTGTCATCGAGCAAAACCCGCGCGCCCAGTTTGTCGGCGTGGGGGACATTGACCAGGTGATTCACTCTGAAGCGGCGGCGCGGCCTGAGTTCATGCGAGGCGGCTTCGACGCCGAAATCGGGAAGGCCGAGCGACTGCGCCTGAGTGCCTCCTACCGCTTCGGCCCCGCGCCCGCGGCGCTGCTCTCGTTGCATGCGGGCAAGCCGTACGCGGCACGGGAGGACCGGAAGACGAGGGTGGAGCATCTGGCCATCGACACCCCGAGAGACCTGCGGCTCTATATCGCTCGGGCGCTGGAGCAAAGAATCGGATTGCAGATGCGTTCACCGCACGGCGAGTTGGCGGTTCTGCTTCGCCACCCCAGCCGATACGTCGAACTGGAGAACGAACTGCTCGAAGGCGGCATTGACTATGTCACTTACGGGTTCGAGAGCTACCTGCGCCGCCCGGAAGTGCTGTTCGTACGAGCTGTCCTGTGCTGCGCGCTTCGCATGTTGGACAGCGTCGAGGCCGAAGAGGTCCGGCGCCAGATGATTTACTCGATGATGCTCTTTGCCGGGGTCTCGGTACGCAGTTCGATGGAGGGCGTGCGCGACGAAGCCGTTGCGCAGGAATGGGCCACCATTGCCAACTTGACGCTCGGCAATCAATTCGCGGATTACACGCTCCCGAAACTGCTCACGGAAATGCCGTCAGCGGCGAGTGCCCGCATTCACGAGGCAATTGCAATCGCTCAAAGCGACGACGTGCAGGCCCTTGCGCGGGCTGTCAGTGCTTTGGACGTGCATTGGTTCGGTTCGCGAGTCCTGGTGCATTGTGAAGATGTGGATGCGGCGACCGAGTCGGTGCAAGGAGTTGTCCAGGCGGCAG
>DASTGE010000554.1:0-2295 GCA_035719405.1 Burkholderiaceae bacterium | reverse complement strand
GCCCAGAATTGACGATAGAGGAGTGCATGGCTCTGATGACAGAACACAAGGTCCGACACCTTCCCGTGATGGATGGGGACTCGCTGGTGGGAATTGTTTCGATGGGCGATTTGACCAAAAGCACTATTGCTGACAGGGAGTTCATGGTTGAGCAGCTCTCGAACTATATCTCCGGATCCCGCTAACATGCCGCCCGACCGGCCAACCGGCCTGCCTCGCGCGAGTACTAAGATTGGCGACTCTTGTGCGGCCGAGAAGGTGCCGAACGGGGAGCAGTACCCTCGCCTGTCCCCCGTCAGCACCAATGGCACAGATTTGAGGTTGTGAGTTAAGGAGGATTGGGGCTTCGTCGCAGTGACGAAGGAACGAAGATGAAGCCCCAATCCTCCTTGAAAAAATCGCGGACGAAGGCCCCTGCGGAGCAGGTGGTGAAGGACATCCGTCGGCAGACTCGCCGACATTTCTCGGCCGAGGACAAGATCCGCATCGTGCTCGAAGGCCTGCGCGGCGAGGACAGCATTGCCGAGCTGTGCCGCAAGGAAGGCATCGCCCAGAGCCTGTACTACACCTGGTCGAAGGAGTTCATGGAAGCGGGCAAGCGCCGGCTGGCCGGTGACACCGCCCGCGCCGCCTCTACTGGCGAGGTGCAGGATCTGCGCCGCGAAGCCCGCGCCCTGAAGGAATGCGTGGCCGACCTGACGCTCGAGAACCGTTTGCTGAAAAAAAGCATGATCGCGGATGGGGGCGACGACGAATGAGGTATCGCGCCGCCGAAAAGCTCGAGATCATCCAGATCGTCGAGCAGTCGCACCTGCCCGCCAAGCGGACGCTCGACAAGCTGGGCATCGCCCGTCGGACCTTCTACCGCTGGTATGACCGCTATCTCGAGGGCGGGCCGGAGGCGCTGGAGGATCGGCCATCAGCGCCGAGCCGGGTGTGGAACCGCATCCCGGCAGGCATCCACGACCAGATCATCGAGCTGGCGCTGGAGCAGTCCGAGTTGAGCCCTCGGGAACTGGCCGTGCGGTTCACCGACGAGAAGCGCTACTTCGTATCGGAATCCACGGTTTACCGCCTGTTGAGGGCCCATGACCTGATCACCAGCCCCGCCTATGTCGTGATCAAGGCCGCCGATCAGTTCCATACGAAGACCACCCGGCCGAACGAGATGTGGCAGACTGACTTCACCTACTTCAAGATCATTGGCTGGGGCTGGATGTACCTCTCCACCGTGCTCGACGACTTCTCGCGCTACATCATCGCCTGGAAGCTGTGCACCAACATGCGCGCCGAGGACGTCACCGACACACTGGACCTCGCGCTCGCGGCGTCCGGCTGCGACCGCGCCACGGTGCTGCACAAGCCGAGGCTGCTCAGCGATAACGGCCCCAGCTACATCGCCAGCGAACTGGCGGAATACATTGAGGCCAACAAGATGAGCCACGTTCGCGGCGCTCCGATGCATCCCCAGACTCAGGGCAAGATCGAGCGCTGGCACCAGACCCTGAAGAACCGCATCCTGCTGGAAAACTACTTCCTGCCCGGCGACCTCGAAGCCCAGATCGAGGCCTTCGTCGAGCACTACAACTACCAGCGGTACCACGAGAGCCTGAACAACGTGACGCCTGCCGACGCCTACTTCGGCAGGGCCAGCGCCATCATCGAACGAAGGGAAAGGATCAAGCGACAGACCATCGAGCATCGGCGCTTGCAACACCGCAAGCTTGCCGCCTAACATCAACCCCCTGACGAGGCCCGCACTCCGCTAATTTACGCCGCGATCTGCGCCAAATGTTCTGACGACGGACAGGTGCAGATTTATTGCCCCCCCTGCTTGGTGGGTGCCAAATGCTGATGCCCCGGAGCAGCATGGAGGCGGTTCATCGCATCCAACACGTCTGACAGGGCAACCGGCAGGTCGCCAGTCATGTTTTCTTCCTGCGCGACCTCCTCTTCGCGGACATCGTATTCCCAGCGGCGCAGGATCCGGATCTTGTCGGCAACGGATATCCCCGGCCAATCGACCACCTCTGCCGGTGTTCGGAAGCACGCCGACGGGTCCTGCAGGGCCGCATCAAGTCGTTCGGAGCCGAATTCTGGCACGACGCCTTGCATTAAGCCGCTGGTGGATTGGCCTTTGGCTAGTGTAGTCGGCCCTGCATGATTACTGGGGTCTTCCACCACTCCCGCACCCGCAATTGAGCCGGGGCGCCGGAGCATTTTATTGACCTCTCCAGCATGTAGTTCCTCGGCAAGGATCATTTGCCGGGCGTATTCCTCCAGCATTATCGACTT
>DASTGE010000553.1:0-12133 GCA_035719405.1 Burkholderiaceae bacterium | reverse complement strand
GCCCACCTTGCCTTGCATCCCCTCCCACTGTGCTTCGGCAAACCTCGCACTGACCTCATGAATGCGTCGGGGGACTAAACGATTACGATGGGCCGATGGCGGCAGTGGCGACGGCATCGACGACAGCCGAGAAACGAATGTGCCTTCCAGATCGGCTCCGAAGTCCTCTACGCAGCCGAAGGCGAATGGATCCGTGAACATCGCGGTCGGGTCCGACTTGGGAAAGGGAAACTTCTCGTCGCGTCCCGACTCGTCGACAGGCGAAGTTTGCGCTGCAAACGCCTGTTCTTCGCCGAGGTAGGAGTCGAACGCGCCAGCGCTTGCACCGATCAGCGGCCGCCAATCCATTTGTCGGCGCGAAGGGCGCAGCGCCTTCAATTCATCGCTCACGGCAGCCACGTCCTGCGTTGCCGTTGAGTCGTCGAACCGGAACAATGTGACTTCCTCGGGCGAGGTTTCGAGGATCGGCTCGGCGAGCGCACGTCGTGGTCGTTTTGTACGCGGAGCCCTTTCTGCCCAATGCAGATCGTCGTCAGGAGAATTTGAGACGGGTGACGCCTTCATCAGCTCGTTCAAATCTCTCTTCAAGGCCCAAAGACGGCTCTTTTCCGTCGAGATGGAACTCCATGCAGTTCGATAGTCCTGACCGAGTCGGGCCGCCAACTCGACTCGACCGTCGTTGTGCATTTCACGCCATTCGCTAAGGCCGCCATAGCCGGCAGCGAGCACGAAAATCCCGAACTTGATCATGCGGCCTCCGCGCTCCTTTTCCATCGCGTCGAGCAAGGCGCGGTCCTGAGGAGGCAGGAGGAAACGGATTCGGTTTTTATGGACGTCTTGGGCGGAGTAGTCGGAAGATGCTGGTTGCAGAAGTTGTTTTGGGGGTATTTGGAGAACACGCTGCAGGGCGCGTTGCATAAAGCGCTTTTCTTTGCCCGACACATCAAGGAATTCCTGCAACTCCTGGTCAGCCTGCAGCTTCAACTCGTGATCTTGACTGCCGTATCTCAAGAGAAAGCCTGCAAGGGAATCATTGCTCTTGCGCTGCGCGAGATGTTGAGCGAGGTCGTGCAATGAGGGCCGCAATTTTTTGGCAACCTGCTCGATAAGGTAATTGTCGTTCAGCCTCCGCTGGAACCACCGCACGGGCTCTTTCGCTTGCGCGCAGGTGGAAAGGGGGACCCGATGAATGAGGCCCTGATCTTGCGGGTGTGCGCGGAGCCCGCTGACAGACTCGTGGGAGGACTGGCTTTCGAGCCACTGCCCAGCATCACGATTTGGCAAAGGACTGACGGCGATTGCGTCGGCGGCCGCCAGCTCAATTCCCGATGACCTGACAGCGGGATCGGGGAGGGGACCGGGAATTGAAGTCGAACTGCTGGCCCAATTCCGGGCGTTCAGCCGCTGACTCCGGGGCGCACGCGATCCCCAGGCGGTGGGTGGGCGCGGTACCGGACCGCGCGGCCCGACAGATTCGCGCGCAGCGCCGGTCGGCTTCACTTGGCGGGGAGTTCCGTTGCCGTCCTCAAGCGTATTGGGAGTCGGACTGCGGGGCGGTGTACGATGAATGCGATCCATTGAGGGTACTTGTAATTGATCGCGTGAGTATGGGGTGCACATGCGGTCAGAGAGCGCGCCAAGGCGAAGGCGGCGCGACTGTGCGCGAAGTGCGGGCGAGGGTCGAGCCTCTTGCGGCGACAATCGACGCTGTCGAAGACAGAGTCAGGAGCGTCTCCCATGTCCATCCAGCCCGCCGCGCAGCAGTCCCTTTTCGAAAGCAAAAGCGAGGAGGGGGGCGGCGTCGTTGCGCTGGCCGTTCCCGGCACGGCAAAGACGCTGAGCAAGTCTCAGCGCGAGTTCAATCGGCTGTCGGGGCAGGTGCGTCGCCAGCGCGAGGAATTGCAGGCATGGGAAGCGTACAAGTCGCGCTTCCAACAGCGCCTGGCCGGGGAACTGCATCCGGCGCTGTCCGACCTGCGCGCGGCGCAGCGGGCGCTGATCCTGCGGATGCATGCGCTGCTCACCAGGCCTGCCGCGAAGGGCGAGCGGCTGAGCCGGCGTCACCAGAGCATATTGCGTGAACAGATCGGCGAAATCCTGGAAGACGTTCTTTCGGAAGGGGAAGACGCGGAACTGGAGGTTTTGGCTGCAACCTACGACGCACTGACGCCCGAAGAGCGCCGCAGAATGGACCTGGAGTTGGCGCAGGAGATGATTGGGGAGGTCTTCGGGGCGGACAAGGTCGAGGGCCACGAGGCCGAGGACATCGAGTCGCTGCTGAAGCACGTGCAGGAGAAGGTGGCCTCACAGGCGGAGCAGGAGCAGCGCCGCCGCGAGGAGCAGGCGGCAAAGCGTGCCGCCCGCAGAGGCCGCCCGACCAAGGCCGAACTGGCGGCCGAGCGCAAGGCACTGGCCGCACGGGAGGCGGGTCAATCGGTGCGTGAGATCTATCGCAAGCTTGCCAGCGCGCTTCACCCCGATCGCGAGGTCGACCCCGCCGAGCGGCAGCGCAAGACACTGCTGATGCAGCGGACGAACGATGCTTATGAGCGCAGGGATCTGCTGGCTCTGTTGTCGCTTCAAATTGAAGTCGAGCAGATCGACCTTGACCACATGGCGGGTGTGCCGGAAGAGCGCATCCGGCACTACAACGAAGTGCTGCGCGAGCAGTTGCATTCGCTCAAGGAGCAGGTGCTGGACTCTGCCGCACCGATCCTGATGAGCCTCGGCCTGGGTCCGGTGGCGTGTTCGCCGACGATGGCAGATGCCGCTCTCACGCGCCAGATCGGCGAAGTGCGGCAGACGCAGTGTCACATCGAACACGACCTGAAGTGTATTGATGATCCCAAGTCGCGCCGCGCGCTGCTCGACGACATGGCGGCGCGGCAGGATGACGATTTCGACTTCGACCCGTTCGATGCCCTCCTGGAGGGCATGTTCCAGGTGGCTCCGAGTGAAGCCCAACCGAAACCGAAGCGGGGCGGCAGGAAGCGCCGTGGTTGATTCCGACGTTCCCGGCCCGGGCCTTCGCGCCGACGTTGCGCCTGCGGACGCGTACGCCATGCGCATCGCACTTGACCAGGCGCAGAACGCCTGGCTGGTCGGCGAGGTGCCGGTGGGTGCCGTCATCATGCGTGACGGCCAGGTGATCGCCACCGGCTACAACCGGCCGATCACCACCCATGATCCCACCGCGCACGCCGAGATCGTTGCCCTTCGCCATGCGGCCCAACTGCTGGAGAACTACCGCCTGCCCGAGTGCGAGCTGTACGTGACGCTGGAGCCTTGTGCGATGTGTGCGATGGCGCTGATGCACGCGCGCATCAAGCGCGTCGTGTTCGGTGCGCGCGATCCCAAGACGGGTGTTGCGGGATCGGTGCTCGACCTGTTCGCAAACCCTCGGCTCAACCATCACACCGAGATCGTCGGCGGCATTCTGCAGGAGGCTTGCGGCAGCCTGTTGCGACAGTTCTTCGCCGAGCGGCGTGCGGCACAGAAGGCAGCTGCCGCGGCTGCGGGGCTGTCGGACGAGGCCATCCCGGTCGGGCAGACGATCGAGATCGGCGAGTTGGATGAATTCGACGAGCCGGACGACGACCCGATGGGCAAGCCCGCCGAAGGAACCGAATGACCGAGCCGCTCGTCATCTTCTCTCCCTCCGGCGTTGTTGCCGAGCCGCTGCGCCTTCGGCGTGCGGTCAAGCGCCTGAAGCAGCACGGTTTCGCGGCCCGCCTCGATCCGGCAGCGCTGGCGCGGCGTCAACGCTTCGCCGGGGCCGACGATGAACGCCTCGACGCATTGCATCGCATTGCTCGCGAGGGAGTTGAGGGAGAAAGCTCCATTGCGCTTGCAAGCCGCGGGGGATACGGCCTCACGCGCCTGCTGGATCGCATCGACTGGTCGTTGCTTGGCGATAGCGTCGAGCACGGGCTGCGCTGGGTAGGCTACAGCGACATGACGGCGCTTCAGCTCGCCGCGCTCGCGCACGGCGCCACCGGCCCTCAACGGGTGGCGCACTCGCACGACGGCTCGCCCGGAGGGTGGTGGCACGGACCGATGGCCAACGACGACTTCGGCCGCGAGTCCGCTCAGTTGGACGACGTGACCGAAGCGTGCTTCCTGGAGGCGATGAACGGCGAACTGGAGGCGGTGGGGTTTCGCACCGAGGCTGGATTCGACGGGCTGGACGTGAACGGCGTGCTCTGGGGCGGCAATCTCTGCGTTGTCACTTCGCTGCTGGGCACGCGGCATTTTCCGAAGGTGAAGGGCGGCATCATGTTCTTCGAGGACGTGAACGAGCATCCGTATCGGGTCGAGCGGATGCTGTTGCAGCTGCATCAGGCGGGGGTGCTCGAGGCGCAGAAGGCGGTGGTGCTCGGGCAGTTCACTGCATACAGCCCGACGCCGCTGGATCGCGGCTATACGCTGAAGACGGCAGTCGCACATCTGCGCTCGGTATGCAACGTGCCCGTGCTCACGGGGCTGCCCTTCGGGCATGTGCCGACCAAGGTGTGCTTGCCTGTGGGGCGTCGGGCGACGCTGGCGGTGCAGGGGCGGGATGCGTTCATCGGTTGGTGAGGCTTTTCAGAGCTCCCCGGGAGTGGGAGGGGGAGCAATTCCGGCCGACGTATCATGAGCCACTCAAGCTGGCGCCATAGATGCATTACAAGGCACACCTCGCGAGCGTTCCCATTGCGCCGGCGCGTCGCCTCGCGTCACTCCTGTTCGCCATCGTGCTCGCGGCCCTGCTCGCGGCCTGCAACAACAGCCCCTGGCCGAAGGGCGCAGAGAAGACCAACACCATTTTTTCTGCGATGGTCGAGAGCACGCCTCGACATCTCGACCCCACCGCCTCGTACTGGTCAAACGACACGCTGGTCACCTACCAGGTTTACGAGCCGCTGTATGGCTATCACTACCTCAAGCGCCCCTTCGAGTTGATCCCGAAGACGGCGCAGCAGGTGGTCGCACCGATCTACCTCGACAAGGAAGGCCGTCGGCTGCCCGATGATGCGGCGCCCGAGGCCATCGCCGAGAGCGTCTACGATGTTCCGATCAAGCCGGGCATCCTGTTCCAGCCGCATCCGGCCTTCGCCAGGGATGAGGCGGGTCACTATCGCTACCACCACATGAAGCCCGGGGAACTCGGCAAGCGCGGCTCGCCGATGGACTTCCAATACATGGGGACGCGCGAACTGGTGGCGGAGGACTTCGTCTACGCCATCAAGCGCCATGCTACGACGCGCATCACCACGCCGATCTTCGGCGTGTTCTCCGAGTACGTGATCGGGCTCAAGGAGTTCGGCGAACTCGTCAAGCGCGAGGACGCAAAGCTGCGCCAGGGCCTGGACCCGGCGAGCCTGGACAAGCCCTTTCTCGACTTTCGCCGCTGGCCGCTGGCCGGCGCCACGGCGCCCGACAAACACCTTCTGCGCATCCGCATCAAAGGCAAGTATCCGCAATGGAAGTACTGGATGCAGATGACCTTCCTCGCCCCCGTGCCGTGGGAAGCCGATGCGTTCTACGCACAGCCGGGCATGGCAGAGCGAGGGATGTCGCTCGATACATGGCCCGTGGGGACGGGACCTTTCATGGTGACCGACTACCGCAAGGACCGCCGCATCGTGATGGAGCGCAACCCCAACTATCGCGGCGAGCCTTATCCATGTGAAGGCAGCGAGGAAGACCGCAGGCGCGGCCTGCTTGCCGACTGCGGGAAGAAGATGCCCTTCGTCGATCGCATCGTCTCCACGGTCGAGCGCGAGGGCACGCCCCTGCGCAACAAGTTTCGCGACGGCTACTACGACATCGAGGTGTTCGAGCGTACCGACACCGGCAAGAGCTATCTCGTCGAGATGATGGACTCCGACGACGTGCGTGCCGACTACGAGCGCAAGGGCTTCAACTTCCCGCAGGACACCGACGTCAACAGCTACATCATCGGCTTCAACATGATCGACCCGGTGCTGGGCTGGGGCGACATGCCTGAGCGGCGTGAGCGAAACCGCAAGCTCAGGCAGGCCATCGCGATTGCGATCGACTGGGAGGAATACTCCAAGGTGTTTCCGAAGAAGGCGGGCACGACGGCGATGAGTCCGCTGCCGCCCGGAATCTACGGCTCGCGCGAAGGCACACCCGAGGGCGTCAACCCCTTCACCCATCGGGTCGTCGACGGCAAGTATGTGCGGCGGCCGATCGAGGACGCGAAGCGGCTGATGGTCGAGGCGGGCTACCCCGACGGGCGTGACGCGAAGACCGGCGCGCCGCTCGTGCTCAACTACGACTTCTACGCGCCGCCCACGCCTGAGCGAAAGCCGGAGATCGACTGGGTGGTGCGCCAGTTCGCCAAGATCGACATTCAGCTCGAAGTGCGCGCGACCGACAACAACCAGTTCCAGGACAAGGTGCGCAAGGGCAAGCACCAGGTGTTCTGGCTGGGCTGGAATGCCGACTATCCCGATGCCGAGAACTTTCTCTTCCTGCTTTATGGTCCCAATGCCAAGAGCGTGTCGGACGGCGAGAACACGGCCAATTACCAGAACCCGGAGTACGATCGACTCTTCACTCAATTGAAGACGCTGGACGACGGGCCGCAGAAGCAGGCGGTGATCGACAAGATGGTGCGCACTGCACAGGAGGATGCGCCCTGGAGCATGGGCTTCTTCCCCTTCGCGTCGGCGGCGGTGCAGAGCTGGGTCTCCAATTCCAAGCCCGCGATCCTGATCCGCGATCACGGACGCCACCTGCGGGTTGATACCTCATTGCGCGCGTCGCGGCTCGCCGAATGGAACCGCCCGGTCTGGTGGCCCTTGGCCGCGATGGCCGCGCTCGTCCTGCTCGGGCTTCTCTATCTGCGCGGCGCGTTGCGACGGCGCGAGCAGTTGAACGGACGCGGCGATATCGTCACCACATGAATATGGCGACATGAATCCACCCGCATGCTGAACTACATCGTCCGCCGCCTCCTTTACGGCGTGCTGGTGCTCGTGGGCGTCAACCTCGCCACCTTCTTCCTGTTCTTCACCGTCAACACGCCCGACGACATGGCGCGGCTGAACATCGGAGGCAAGCGCGTGACGCAGGAGCTGATCGACAAGTGGAAGGCCGAGCGCGGCTACGACAAGCCGCTTTACTGGAACGACCGCCAGGAAGGCAGCGACAGGTTCACCGACACCATCTTCTGGGAGCGCTCGGTGTCGCTCTTCACGCTGCGTTTCGGCCGCGCCGATTCGGAGGCGGCGGGTGACATCGGCGAGGAGGTCGTGCGGCGCATGTGGGTGAGCATCCAGCTTGCCCTGCCGATCTTCCTGCTGCAGGTGATCGCCAGCGTGTCGTTCGCGCTGCTGCTCGTGATGTTCCGGCAAACGCGACTCGACTTGGCGGGCGTCGTGCTTTGCGTGGTGATGCTGTCGATCTCGGCGCTGTTCTACATCATCGTCGGCCAGTTTCTTTTCGCTCGCGTACTCAAGCTGGTCCCGATTTCCGGGTATGCCGGCGGGCTGGACCTGCTGCGCTTCCTGACGCTGCCGGTGCTGCTGGCGGTGCTCTCCCGACTCGGCACCGAAGCCCGGCTGTATCGGGCGATGTTCCTGGAGGAGATCGGAAAGGACTATGTGCGCACCGCGCGTGCCAAGGGGCTGGCCGAGCGCATCGTGATGTTCCGGCATGTGCTGCGCAATGCGCTGATCCCGATCATCACCAGTGCCGGTGGCTACCTGCCGTATGTGTTCCTTGGGAGCCTGGTGTTCGAAAGCTTCTTCGGCATCCCTGGGTTGGGGGCCTATGTCATCGAGGCGATCGGCAAGCAGGACTTCGCGATCGTCCGCACGATGGTGTTTGTCGGGTCGATGCTGTACATCGCCAGCTATGTGCTGATCGACATCGCATATTCCATGATCGATCCGCGCGTGCGGCTGGGGTAGGGGGGGCAGTTTGATGCCGAAGTTCGTCCTGCTCTGGACCGATGCCGCGATCTGGCTGTTGGCCTTCGCCGCGCTGGCGTACGGGATGCTCGTGCGGCGCCGGCCCAACATGGTCGCGCTGTGGCGCAAGGTGTTCGCCGACGCGCCCGCGGTGGCCTCCGCCGTGGTGTTGGCGACCGGGGCGCTCATCACGCTGGCCGACAGCCTGCACTTCCGCCCCGCCCTGCCGCCTGCAGCCGGCGCACCGGCGGGCAGCGTCGCATACGACACACGCACGCAATCCTTGCTCGACGCCATGCTGCGTCCTCTCGTCGATGGCCGTGAGACCACCTACTCGCGGCCGCTCGCTTATCGCAGCTTCACACGGGAGTCGATGGAGGTGAACGGGCGCATCGAGCGTGTCGCGCCGCGCCTTGGTTACGGCGGCGCGCATCTCGATCGGCCTGAATCGCAATGGGCTGGTGATGTGGTCTGGCGTTTGATCGCCGGATGGGTGATCGGCCTGGTGGCCACCGGGTGCTTCGCCGCGATCGTGGTGGCCGCTGTCGCACCGCATGCTGGCGTGCGTTGGGGTGAGGGCTGGAGGCGGGTGCGGGAAGGGCAGACCGTGATCCCCTGGCGCGTTGCAATCCTCACGGTGCTCGGGCTCTCGCTGCTGGCCGGCCCGATCGTCATGCTCATGGGACGCTATCACGTCTTCGGCACCGACGTGACTGGCAACGATGTGTTCTACCAGACACTCAAGAGCATCCGCACAGCGTTCGTGATCGGCTCGCTCGCGACGCTGGCGACCCTGCCGCTGGCCGTGGTGCTGGGCATCATGGCGGGCTATCTTCGAGGCTGGGTCGACGAGGTGATCCAGTATGTGTATACGGTGCTGTCGTCGATTCCGAACATCCTGCTGATCGCCGCGCTCGTGCTGATGGTGCAGGTGTTCCTCGACAAGCATCCGGAGCTGTTCGAGACCGGCCTGGAGCGCGCCGACCTGAAGCTCTTCCTGCTGTGCGCCGTGCTGGGGCTCACTGGCTGGGCGGGCCTGTGCCGGTTGCTGCGTGCCGAGACGCTCAAGCTGCGCGAGCTCGAATACGTGCAGGCGGCGCAAGCGTTCGGCGTGGGGGCAGGGCGCATCATGGCCCGGCATGTGTTCCCCAACGTCGCGCACCTGATGCTGATCGTCACCGTGCTCGACTTCTCCTCGCTCATTTTGTATGAGGCGGTGCTTTCGTATGTGGGGGTCGGCGTGGATCCGTCGATGAACAGCTTCGGCGGCATGATCAACTTCGCCCGCAACGAGATGAGCCGTGACCCGGTGGTATGGTGGCCGTTCGCCTCCGCCTTCAGCTTCATGGTGGCGCTGGTGCTCGCTGCCAACCTGTTTGCCGATGGCGTGAGGGACGCCTTCGATCCCCGCTCGCGATCGTTCAGGCCGAAAGCACGGCCGGTCAAGGCGCGCGCGACGGCCTGACATGTGTCGCTGGTCGAATTGCATGACTTCCATCGAATGTTGAGCATCCAGAACCTCAAGGTCGCGCTCGACGCCGAGGCGGGGCTGATCAAGGCCATCGACGGACTCTCGCTGGCCATTGATCGCGGCCAGACCTTTGCGCTGGTCGGCGAGTCGGGCTGCGGCAAGAGCATGACGGCACTCGCGCTGCTTCGTCTGCTGCCCGAGAACGGCCGCGTGACCGAGGGGCATATCGAGATCGACGGCGAAGACACGCTGGGCTTGCCCGAGTCGAGCATGCGAACGGTGCGGGGCCGGCGTGTGTCGATGATCTTCCAGGAGCCTTCGACGAGCCTCAATCCGGTGATGCGGGTGGGCGACCAGATCGTCGAGGTGATCGAGACGCACACGCCGCTGAAGGCAGCGGCGGCGCGCGAAAAGGCCATCGAATGGCTGTGGCGCGTCGGCATTCCTCAGGCTGAACGGCGGATCGACGAGTATCCGTTCCGGCTCTCGGGCGGTCAGAAGCAGCGGGTGATGATCGCCATCGCGCTGGCGGCGGAGCCCGAGTTTCTCGTGGCCGACGAGCCGACGACGGCCCTCGATGTGACGATCCAGAAGCAGATCCTCGATCTGCTGCAGGACCTGCAGCGCGAGCGCGGGCTGGGACTGATGCTGATCACGCACGATCTCGCCGTGGTCGCGGGCATCGCGCATCAGGTTGCATTGATGTATGCCGGCCAGATCGTGGAGGTGGCGTCTGCCGAGGACTTCTTCGCCGAGCCGAAACATCCCTACGCGCGCCTGCTGCTCAACGCGCTTCCGGACACGAGCAAGCGCGGGCAATCTCTTGCGGCCATCCCGGGCACCGTTCCGCCGTTGTGGACCGAGTTCACCGGCTGCCGCTTCACGCCTCGCTGCGACCGCGCCAGAAGCATCTGCCCGCAGAAGCCTCCCCCCCTGCATGCCGACGAGCCGCGCCACGCGGTGCGTTGCCTTTGGTACAGCGACCGGCGCGCGATGGAACAGGCCGCACCGCAGGCGGCGTCCGTCGGGCAGCCGCGGCCGGTGGTGGGACGTGGGAAGGCGGGTGTCGCGTCACTGGCCACCTCCGCGCTGCTGGAGGTGCGCGACCTCAGCGTGCGCTTTCCGATCCGCAGCGGTCTGCTGCAACGAACCCGCGGGTATTTCACCGCGGTGGAGACGGTGTCATTCCAGATCGGGCCTGGACAGACGCTCGCGCTGGTGGGGGAATCGGGCTGCGGCAAGACGACCACGGGCAAGGCGATCGTGCAACTGCTCCGAGGCATCGCCACCATCGAAGGCCAGGCGCGACTGGAGGGCCGCGACCTGTTCGATCTGGAAGGCGAGGCACTTCGCGCCGCTCGACGCGATATCCAGATCATCTTCCAGGATCCCTTCGCCTCGCTGGATCCACGCATGCGCGTGTACGAAGTGCTGGAAGAGGGGCTGCTTGCCCTGCGCCCGGAGTTGGACGCAACGGCCCGGCGTTCGTTGATCAAGGCATTGGCCGACCAGGTCGGACTGGGCGAGGACGCGCTGGGGCGATATCCGCATGAGTTCTCCGGAGGGCAGCGCCAGCGCATTGCGATCGCGCGTGCGCTCGCGGTGCAACCGAAGCTCATCATTTGCGACGAGCCGACGTCGGCGCTCGACGTTTCTGTTCAAGCTCAGATCCTCAATTTGCTCCGGCAGCTTCAGCAGGAGGTCGGCGTCTCGTACCTTTTCATCACCCACAACATCGCGGTGGTGGAGTATGTGGCCGACGCCATCGCGGTCATGCGTGCGGGTCGGATCGAAGAGCAGGGTGCTTGCGAAGAGGTTCTCGAGCAGCCTCGCAGCGACTATACGAAAAGCTTGCTGGCGGCCGTGCCGAGATTGGGAAGAGCGGAGCAGCCGTCTTGAGCAGAGCGTATGTTGCTGCTCTCCAACGACCGTGCGCTTCCTTTTGAAGAAGGCACGCCAATCGGTCACGCGCACGGCATCCGAAGCCTTAGAGGGTATCCCTGAGCGACGCCTTCTCGTAAAACGCGTTGTGACTTGCCTTACCTGGCGGGCGTTTCTCGAATCATCCGGTTTGCAGAGCCGGAATTTCTCTTGCATTGCGGCCCGCTCATCAACCATCACATTGGGTGAAGGAGTGCTCATGTTCCTGAGAACGAAGGTCTGTACTGGACTGATGCTCGCGTTCGGGGGCAGTTGGGCAATTGTGGCGATGCCGTCGCTCGCACAGGAAACGCAGCGAGTGGAGATCACCGGCTCGTCCATCAGGCGGGTTGAGGCGGAGACGGCATTGCCCGTGACCGTCATTTCGGTCGAGGAACTCACCCGGCAGGGCGTCAACACGGTGGAACAGGCGCTCACACGGATTGCGTCGAACCAGCCCAGCCTGGGTGTGAGTCAGGCCGTGGGCAAGACAACCGGTTCAAAGGCCGAAGCGGATCTGCGCGGGCTGACCGGGCCGTTCTCCGCAAACTCGAATTCGAACAAGACGCTTGTCCTGCTGAACGGCCGTCGTCTTTCCAATCACTCCTTTGACGCTGCATCTGTCGACCTCAACGCAATTCCGCTCACTGCGGTGTCGCGCATCGAGGTGCTTCGCGATGGCGCGTCTGCCATCTACGGCACGGATGCGATCGGCGGCGTCATCAACTTCATCCTGCGCAAGGATTATCGCGGCGTGGAGATCAGCGCCTTTGCGGACATCACCGAGGAGGGCGGCGGCAACATCTATCGCGGCTCCATG
>DASTGE010000552.1:0-3059 GCA_035719405.1 Burkholderiaceae bacterium | reverse complement strand
TGCGCTTTTTGGCCAGACGCACGACGGCGCTGCACTTCGCCCATGTCAGCGCGATGAGCGTCATGAAGATTGCAAGGCCCAGCCAGCCGTGCTCACCGAGTACCTGGAAATAGATGCTGTGTGGCGCGCGCACGTTTTCCGGGTCTGGACCATAGAGTGCGAACATGCCCGCCTGCCAGGTCTCGAACCCGCCGCCGAAAAAGCGGGCGTTCGCCAGGTGGAAGGCTGCCCACCACGCATTGATTCGACCGAGTGCCGAGGCGTCCTGGTCATACGTGTTGATCGTGGCCATGCGCTCATACCAGGACTCTGGCATCAGCGTCGCCACAAGGCTGGCCGCGATGAGAATCATCACCGCCGTGGCCAATTTCTTCCGGCTCTTGAGCCAGAAAATCGTGCCCATGAGAAGCAGTGCCACCAACGCCCCGCGCGACTGGCTGCCGATCGCCGCCAATGCGGTCAGCAGCATGCCGCCGGCAAGGCCGAGCTTGACGAGCTTGTTCCTGCTCTGCAGCTGCAAATAGCGCAACAGTGGAATGGTCATCGCCAATGCCAGAGCGAGTTCATTATTGCCCGCAATGAAAGTGCCTTCCGGCCCTTGCACCCGGAATGAACCGCCGTTGGCGATCGTGAAGATGCCGCCCTTGAGTCCGTAGAAGCCGAGGCTGAGCACGATCGCCCACACCAGCATGTCGATCTTTTGACGCGACGTGAGCATCAGCAGCGTCATGAAGGTGAGGACCTGGATCTTGATCACCTTGATGTACTGCTCGGTCGCCAGGTCGACGTAGAAGGCCTGAGTGGTCGTGATGCCCATCCAGAAGATCAACAGGGCCAGCACCGACATCTCCCGGCTCCAGACGAGCCGCTTCTCCTCCTTGGACATCATCATGCCGGCCATCGTCACAAGGGCGACGGTCTGCACCACCGGAAAACTCAACATGAAGCCATAGCACAAGCGGTGCGGATTCATGTAGCCGAGCCAGGCAAGCAGCAGGATGCCCCAGAACGGGCGCTTGAGCACGAACGGAAGGAGGCCGAAGACGATCGTGGCGATCAGGAGGTCACGCATTGCACACCTCGTCGGCGGGTCGAGGCTGCGCCACATGGCTGACGACGTAACGGTACTTGCCGGACCGCTCGGGAGCGATTTCGCTCACCCGCTCAATCTCGACGCTCACATCGCCGCCCAGGCGCGCCCGGGTCTTCTGCTCGATGAGCGGCAGGCAGGCGGGGTCGAAGCCAGACTCCGTCGCCAGCAGGATGCGCGTGCGTCTGACGCTCTCCTGGATGATCTTGAACTGCCGCAAGCCGGGGAGGTCGCGCAAGATGTAGATCAACGCGAGGCCGTGGAGCACCGTGCCGTCGGAAGCCACGAGGAAGTCGGTGGTCCGGCCCTGGATCTCGCGCAGCAGCGGCAAGCCCCGGCCACACGCGCAGCGACCTTCGTCGAGCACGCCCACATCGCTGGTGCGGTAGCGGACGAACGGGAAGTCGCGCGTCGCGAGGTGGGTGACGACAATCTCGCCCGATTCTCCCGCTGGCAGCGCACGCCCGTCCGCGTCGACGATCTCGACGATCACATCCTCTGCTGTCAAATGCATGCCGCCTTCGGGGCAGGCGTGGGCAATGAAGCCGGCGTCGCGACCGCCGTAGCCGTTGGCGACCTGGCAGCCGAATACCCGTTCGATGGTCGAGCGCTGATCGTCGTAAAGCCTTTCGCTGGTGACAAAGGCGACCCGAATGCCAATGTCATTCATGCGCTGGCCGCGCTGTTCGGCATGGCGAGCGATGTGGCTCAATGCACTGGGGTAACCGAACAACATCTTCGGGCGGAGCTGCCGGATGCGATCGACGAAGTCGTCGAGCCTCTTCTCGCTCATCTCGAAAGCCGGCAGAAGTTCGGTACGCAGCAGGCGATCCCGCCACGCGCGGACGCGATCCTGCGCACCCAATTCAATGGGGGAACCCCAGACCACAACCTCCCGATCTCCGATGTCGACGCCCCACCAACGCGTGGCACGCCACTTGGCGGCGACGTCATGGCTCACCCGCTCTTTACCGATGAAGAACACGAGCGGCTCACCCGACGAGCCGCCAGTGTTGAAGCGAGCGAGTCCCCGGGCGTGTGCATGCTTCATCCTCTCGGCATTGGCCCGGATCAGCGGCTTGGTCAGAAAGGGGATCGACTGCAGTTCGTGGAGCGAGCGCAAGGCCGAGGGCTGAAACCCCCGCTCACGGAACAGGTCGCGGTAGTAGGGAACGTGCGCACCGACGTCAACGAGCAGCGTGCGAAGCCGGGCGAGATTGTCTGCGGCCAGTTGTTCACGCGTCCACCACTGAGACGCCTCCATCCGGCGCCGCACGGCGACGCTGTCGTGCCCCTTCAGGCGCTCATGCAGCGGAAAGAGCAGCGAGGAAACAAAGCGCGTATACATGACGAGATTCAATCGGCCAGTGCGCTGCGGTAAAGGGTCGCGAGCGTCGGTGCGACGCGCTGCCACGTGTACCGACGCGCTTCGGCCAAGCCCGTTGCAGACAGCCGTTGCCACAAAGTCAGGTCGTCGAGCAGGCGGATCGCGGCCTCGGCCATCGCGACGGGGTCGGAGGGCGGCACCAGCATTGCGCTCACTCCCTGTTGCACCATGAAGGGCACACCGCCCACGTTCGTGCTGACGATGGGCACACCACTGGCCATCGCTTCGAGCAGGGAATTGGGCATGTTGTCGGCAAGGCTGGGATTGAGGACGACATCGGACTCGCGGTACAGGCGGGCCATCGTGTCGCGGTCTACCCGGCCGGCAAACTGCACCCGCGCCTCGACGCCAAGTTCGGCCGCCACCTCTTTGAGCCGCGCCTCCTCGGGGCCGCTGCCAGCGATGGTGAGCGTCGCCTGAGGATGGCGTTCGAGGATGCGGCTGAACGCTCGCAATGCCGTTTGGTTGTCGTACAACGGCTCCAGATTGCGGGCCACGAGAAGCCGGGCGGTGTGGTCGTTTCTGGGGCCGCGTGCCTGGAACCGGTCAAGGTCGACCACGTTCGGCAGGATCGCCGCATTC
>DASTGE010000551.1:0-6773 GCA_035719405.1 Burkholderiaceae bacterium | reverse complement strand
ACGAATTCGTGTCGTTCGGCTTGCTGCGCTTTCCAGGCAAGGTACTCGTCGGCAGTCATGCACATCCTTTGAGCAGCATATTCCATCCCTCCTTTGCGTCTTGGTTGATCTTCATGATCATGGTCTTGCGTCCAAGCAGCCTCAGGACACGAGAGCACGCATGAAGCTCCTGTATCTCAACCACTATGCCGGCGCCCCGCACCTCGGCATGGAGTATCGGCCGTACTACCTGGCGCGCGAGTGGGTACGGGCGGGCCATGCGGTGCAGATGCTCGGGGCGGGCTTCTCGCACGTGCGCGCCCGACAGCCGGAGATGGGGCTTGTGCCCCGCGATGAAACCATCGACGGCATCGCCTACCGTTGGTATCCCGCCCCTGAGTACCGCGGCAACGGCCTCGGCCGCGTGCGCAACATCTGGCGCTTCCTGTCTCAGGTATGGCGGGATGCAGATCGCCTCGCGCGCACATTCCGCCCCGACGCGGTGATCGCCTCCAGCACATATCCCATGGACATCTGGGTCGCGCGACGCATCGCACGCAGGGCGCGCGCGGCGCTGGTGTACGAGGTGCATGACCTATGGCCGCTGTCGCCCGTCGAAGTCGGTGGCATGTCGCCCAGGCATCCTTTCATCATGCTGTGCCAGGCGGCCGAGAATGCCGCCTACCGCGATGCCGACCTCGTCATCTCCATGCTGCCCAAGGTGCACGATCACATGGCCTCGCACGGCCTGGACCTCGCTAAATTGCACATCGTGCCCAACGGGATCACGCTCGACGAATGGCAGTCTGCGCCTGAGCCTTTGCGCGAGGACGTGGCGCAGGCCATCGCCCGGGCGCGAGGAGCCGGGCGAACGATCGTTGGCTACGCCGGCTCGCACGGACTGCCCAACGCGCTCGATACGCTGCTTGACGCCGCCGCGCTGCTGCGCGACGAGCCGATGCAGATCGTGATGGTCGGCGATGGTCACGAGAAGGCGCGCCTGCGCCAGCGCGTGGACGCCGAGCGGCTCGACAACGTGACCATGCTGCCGCCGGTGCCAAAGTCACAGATCCCCTCGCTGCTGGCGGCCATCGACATCGCCTACATTGGCTGGCAGCGCGTGCCGATCTACCGCTTCGGCATCGCGCCCAACAAGCTGATGGACTACATGATGGCCGGGGTGCCCGTACTGCATTCGGTCGAAGCGGGCAACGACCCGGTCGCCGAGGCCGGTTGTGGCTTTACGGTGCAACCGGAATCGCCGGCTGCTGTCGCCGAGGGCCTGAAGCGGCTCGCTGCGTGCACCCCCGACGAACGCCGGGCCATGGGTGAACGCGGACGAGCTTTCGTGCTGGCGCACCATACCTACCCCGTGCTGGCTCGGCGCTTCATCGAGGCGATCGAAGGGGTGCGGCGGTGAATGGCGGCGACGAGGCGAGGGCGGTCGCCGAGCGCTATGCGCGTCGTGCGGCGCCTCACCGCTACAGCCTGCTGCGGCCTGACGTATGGCAGAGCCTGCAGGAGCGTCAACGTGCCGAATGGCGCCTCTGGGCCGCGCTTGGATGGCACGATCTGTCAGTGCGTCGCTATTGCGAAGTCGGCTGCGGCGCGGGTGGCGCGTTGCTGGAGGCCTTGCGCACCGGGTTCTTGCCCGAGCACCTCACGGGGCTGGAACTGCTGCCCGAACGTCATGCCATGGCGCGCCATGTGCTGCCGTCCGAGGTGACGCTTCATCTCGGCAATGCGTTGTCAGCCCCGCTGCCTGACGCAAGCCAGGACGTGGTGGCTCAGCACACCGTCTTCTCCTCACTGCTCGACGACGACTTCCAGGCCCGGCTCGCGAATGCCATGTGGCGCTGGGTCAAGCCGGGCGGCGGGGTGCTGTGGTACGACTTCACCGCGGGCAATCCCCGCAATCCGGACGTGCGGGGGGTGCCTGTGTCGCGGATCAAGAAGCTGTTTCCGCAGGCCAGCTTGGAAGCAGTCCAGCGGGTGACGCTCGCTCCGCCTCTTGCGCGGATAGTGTGTCGCGCGCATCCGGGGCTTTATGCTTTACTGAACGTGTTGCCACTGTTGAGAACCCACATCCTTTGTTGGATCGGCAAGCCGCAGTGAGACATGACTTTTCGTGTCCTGCCCGCCTCGAAGCGATAAAACACGGCCTCCCAAACCCACTCAGACCGACACCGCCCTGCATGTCACAACCCTTTCTCCCCTTTGCCCTGCCCGATATCGGTGAAGAAGAAATCGCCGAAGTCGTCGACACGCTCCGATCAGGCTGGGTGACCACCGGGCCCAAGGCCAAGCGCTTCGAGCAGGATTTCGTCGAGTTCCTCGGCGATCCGTCGCTGGAGGCTGTCGCCATCAACTCCGCCACTGCCGGACTGCATCTTGCGCTCGAGGCGCTCGGCATCGGCCCCGGCGACGAGGTCATCACGACGACCCACACTTTCACGGCCACGGCCGAGGTCGTGCGCTACCTTGGCGCCGACGTCCGCCTGGTCGACATCGACCCCGCGACCCTCAACATCGACCCTTCTGCGGTAGAACGGGCGATCACGAAGCGCACGAAGGCGATCCTCCCGGTCCACTACACCGGCCTCGCGGCCGACATGCCGGCCATCCTCGATATCGCGAAGCGACACGGCCTGAAGGTGGTGGAAGACGCTGCGCACGCCCTTCCGGCCACACTCCGTGGCCAACTCATCGGCACGCTCGCCAGCGACGCCACCGTCTTCAGCTTCTACGCCAACAAGACGATCACCACCGGCGAGGGTGGGATGCTGGTCACGCGTGACAAGGCGCTGGCGGCACGCGCCCGGGTCATGCGCCTGCATGGCATGAGCCGCGACGCCTTCGACCGTTTCACCGCCAAGGTGCCGAGCTGGTATTACGAGATCATCGCGCCCGGCTTCAAGTACAACCTGACCGATATCGCCGCGGCGCTTGGGCTGCAGCAACTCAAGCGTGCCCGGACGTTTCAACAGCGGCGGACTGAACTCGCAGAGGCGTATCACGAAGCACTGCGCAATCTGCCGATTCAGCTACCGCCCCAGCCGCTCGCAGGGGATCTTCACGCCTGGCATCTCTATGTCGTTCGCCTGACTGACGATGCCGGCGTTGATCGAAACCGTTTCATCGAACGCCTGTTCGAGCAAGACATCGGCTGCAGCGTCCACTACATACCTCTGCACCTGCATCCCTATTGGCGCGATCGCTATGGGCTGACGCCCGAGCAGTTTCCTCACAGCCAGCATGCCTATGAGCGGATGGTGACCCTGCCGCTTTACACGCGGATGAGTCAGGCGGACGTGGATCGGGTGGTGGAGGCGGTGCGCAAGGCTGTCCTTCCCTAGGAGTGCCGGTACATATGCAGATCCTGATACAGAAATCTGTATAGAATTCACGCAATGAAGACGACCCTGGACCTCGATGATGAGTTGCTGTCCAAAGCGAAGGCGCGGGCGGCACTGGAACGAAAGTCACTGACGCGTTTGATCGAAGAGGGCCTTGCGTTGCGTCTTCGCAGCGGTGGCAACCGCGCAGCTGCCAGGCGCTCAGGCAGCATTCCCGTCTTCACCCGCGGCACCGGAATGTCCGCCGACATTGACCCGACGAGCAATCGATCCATGCTCGATGCAGCCGATGTTGACACCTGACGTCAACGTTCTGGTTGCCGCCTACCGAGCCGATCATCCGCATCACAGGCCGGCTCGTGAGTGGCTGGAAGCCGAAGTGCGAGCGACGACCGAGGGCTCCCGTCTGCTGCTGTTGCCAATGGTCTGCGTATCGTTCGTCAGGTTGGTGACGCATCCGAGGATCTTCCCCGTCGCGGCTACAGCTGCCGAAGCGTTGGGGTTTATCGATGCGCTCCTTGCGACTCCCGGCTGCCAAATGGCGGAGTTGGATCGAGAATGGCCGGTGTTTGCAGCACTCTGCGCAGGACACTCGCTATGCGCCAACATCGTTCAGGACGCCTGGATCGCCGCGATCGTTCGTACCACCGGTGCCAAGCTCGCGACCTTCGATCGCGACTTCCTGGCACTTCTCGACGCGCACGAGCTCACGCTGCTGTCACCCGCTTAGAAGGTGACTGCGGGCGATGGGCAAGCGAATGATGGACTTGTGTCTGGCGGCACTGGGGCTCGCCCTGTTCGCGCCGTTGATACTCATCCTGGCATTGGCCATCAAGCTCGACTCGACCGGCCCCGTCTTCTTCCGGCAGGAGCGGGTGGGCCGGCATGGCCGCGTGTTCCGCATCCACAAGTTCCGCACGATGAGGCACGAGCCGACGAAGGACGCAAGGCAGATCACCATCGGCGCTGACCCGCGGATCACCCGTGTCGGAGCGTGGATACGCAAACGACGCCTCGACGAGATCCCGCAACTGATTGACGTGATCAAGGGCGACATGAGCATCGTGGGCCCGCGGCCTGAGGTGCCACGATACGTGGCGCACTATCCGCAGGCGGTGCGCGAGAAGGTGCTGGCCCTGCGGCCGGGTATCACCGACCCTGCATCGCTCGCCTTCCGCCACGAAGCCGAATTGTTGGCAGCCGCTGCCGATCCTGAGCGGGAATACGTCGAAGTCATCATGCCGCAGAAGCTGCGCCACGCGATCGCCTATGCGGAACAGGCGTCGGTATGGACCGACCTCAAGCTCATCGGCCGAACGTTGAAGGTGTTGGCGTCGGGTTGAGGGCGATCTATGTTCTGGCAAACCCTCGACACCTTCCTCACGCGCGTGCGTCCGCACCGTCAGCCGCTGTCTCTGCTCATCGACGGTGTGGTGGTGGCGCTGGCCTGGCAATTCACCTATCTCTTCCGGCTCGGCTTTGAGCGCTGGATCTCCGCAAGGCCCGCGTACGACCCGTGGGTGCTGCTGGGCGTGGTGGTGTGTTATCTGGCGATGTTCCGACTGCTTGAGGTGCCCAAAGGCATGTGGCGTTTCTCCGGCTTCGGCGAGATCAAGCGCCTGATGCTCGGATGCTTCATTGCTGGCTTGCTCTGCGCAGTCACAGTGCTGATGGCACAGTTGCGCGAAGTGCCGCGCGCCGTGCTTGCGCTGCATCCGTTCATCGCGTTGTTCGGCGTGTGCGGGGTGCGTGTCATGTATCGCACCGTGTACGAGCACATGCGGCTGCAGCTTTCGGGCAGGTCTTCCGAGACGAAGCGGGCATTGGTGCTCGGCGCGGGCGATGCCGCGAGAAGACTCGTTGCCGGCGTTCAGCATGAAGGCTGGGTGGTCGTCGGGTTGCTCGATGACGACCCCGCGAAGCAGGACAGCCGGGTGGCCGGGGTGCCGGTGCTCGGGCCTTTGAGCGAGCTGCAGGTGCATGCACAGACCCAAGGCATCACGCACCTGATCGTCGCGATTCCGTCCGCACCCGTCGCAGTGCGCCGTCGTGTCATCGAGCAGTCGATGCAAACCGGCTTGACGGTGCTGACGGTGCCGAGCGCGAGCGAATTGCAGGATGGGGCGCGGCAGCGGGTGCGCGACATCCAGCCCGAGGACCTGCTAGGTCGCGAGCCGGTGGTGCTGGATGAGGGCGGAATCGCGGAGTGCCTGAAGGGGAAGGTCGTGCTGGTAACGGGCGCGGGCGGCAGCATCGGCTCCGAACTGTGTCGGCAGGTGGCGCGGTACGAGCCCAGCCAACTCGTGCTTTACGAGCTGAGCGAGTTCGGGCTCTACACGGTGGAGCAGGAACTGGGCGAACGCTTTCCGGCGCTGCAGATTGTGCGGCTCATTGGCGACGTGCGCGATCTCGGCCACCTGAGACGCACGTTTGCGCGCTTCAAGCCACAAGTCGTCTTCCATGCGGCGGCGTACAAGCATGTGCCGCTGATGGAACATGAGAATGCTTGGGCGGCGCTACGAAACAACACGCTCGGCACGTACTACGCGGGACTGGCGGCGGCCGAGTCAGCGGTTGAGCGGTTTGTGCTGATCAGCACGGACAAGGCGGTGAATCCGACCAACGTGATGGGGGCGACGAAGCGGGCGGCGGAGATCGCCGTGTCTTCGCTGGCGGAGCGGCATCCGCAGACGCGTTTCATGGCCGTGCGCTTCGGCAATGTGCTTGGCTCGAGCGGCAGCGTGATTCCCAAGTTCAAGGAACAGATTGCGCGGGGCGGGCCGGTGACGGTCACGCATCCGGACATCATTCGCTACTTCATGACGATCCCAGAGGCTGCGAGGCTGGTGCTGCAGGCCGCGGCGATCGGCGAAAGCGGACAGGTGCTGGTGCTTGACATGGGCGAGCCGGTGAACATCGCGGAGTTGGCTCGGACGATGATCAGGCTGTCGGGGCATTCGTTGCAGGAGATTCCTATTGTGTTCTCGGGGTTGAGGCCGGGGGAGAAGCTGTATGAGGAGTTGCTGGCGGATGCGGATGCGACGGAGTCGACGTCGGTTGAGCGGCTGCGCATCGCCAAGCTGAAGCCGGTGTCGGTGCACGAGAAGCGGAGCATCGAGTCGCTGGGCGAACTGGTGGAACGTGGGGAAGAATTCGATGACCGGGCCGTGCGCGAGTGGCTGCGGGAGGTGGTGCCGGAGTTTTCGCCGCAGACGGGGGCGCAGGATTCTGTGGTTGAGTTCCGGCCTCGAGCATCGCCGTGGGGCCGCTAAAGCCAAATGCGGATCCCTTTCCCTTTCCGCGAGAGTTTCGGGGGCGGGGAGCACCACGACTTGCTGACTTAGATACAAAAGCATAGAACCAAACGTCGACGCTGTTCATCATCCACACGATGGAGTGATGGAGTCGGGCATCGCCTGTGTGAATCAGGCCATGGAG
>DASTGE010000550.1:0-3853 GCA_035719405.1 Burkholderiaceae bacterium | reverse complement strand
CCTGGAGCACCGATTCGCGCTCGATCTTCAGGCCACTGGCGCTCGTCAGCTGCAGGCGAAGGCGGCCGAGGCCATAGGCATCGGTCGCCTCGACCGGAAACCGCAGCGTCACGCGCTGCTGATGCTTCAGGCTAAACGATCTCTCGCCCTCGCGAATCCGCACCGGATCGGCGCCATCGAGCCGCACCCTGATCTCCTGCTCGGCGCCGCTCAGGTTCGTGACGTCCAAGGCCAGCGAGGTCGAATCGCCGGGCGAGATGAAGCGCGGCATCGCCAGCTCCGCCACGATCGGCGCGGCCACGACAGTCTCCGCCTCGGCCTTGCCGAAGCGGTCCGCGGATGCGGCGACCGCCATCAGGCGCAGCGTGCCGTTGAAGTCCGGGATGTCCAATGCAATCGCAGCCTCGCCCTTTGCATCGAGCCGCACGGGGCCGCTGAACAGGTCCACGAGCTTCACCTTCTTCGGCAGGCTCTTTGTGTCGCGCATCTTGCTGTCGCCGCCGAACCTGAGTCGGCCCAGGGTGCCCTCCATCTTCTCGATCAGCTTGCCGTACATGTCGAGCAACTCCGCGCCGTAGCGGTGCTTGCCGAAGAAGTAGTCGAAGGCGTCGGGCACGGCGTAGCGGGTGATGTTGAGAATGCCGGCATCGACCGCCGACACCGTGACCATCGCGGGCTGCCCAGCCAACCCGTCGACCTTCACCTTGACCGTCGCACGTCGTTCCGGCAGCAGCTTCGTCGGCGCCTGCAGGGCGACCTTGAGCAGGCGGTCTTCGCGTGCGAGCGGCAGATGCACCAGGCCCACCGCGCGCGAAGGGGTGACACGGTCGCCCTCGCTGCCCGCGCGGAACGCGGTCGCGGTGATGTACAGGTCGTGCCTGGCCCACGCGGAGTCCAGCGGGATCGAGAGTCTGGTTCCCGTCGCCTTCACATCGATGCGTTTGCTCCAAAGCAGGCGATCGGCTTCGACGGCGACGATGGCCGTGCCGTCGTGAGGCGGCGTGATCGTGAGCTCGGCGATGTCCCCGGCGCGCAGGGGCGCCTTGGCGAGCTTGAGCTGCACACGGTCGGGCCGGTTGCCGAGCTGCTCCGCGTCCTGGGCACCCCAACCGGCATAGAAGCGATAGCGGAGCATGCGGCCGGTCTCGGGGTCGGCAATCTCGAGTCGATAGCGGCCGTAGCGCACGGGCACGCTGAGCTTTGTCCGCTCCGGTCCGATGGCCATGGACCCCGATTCGATCAGCTCCTCGGTCTCGGTATAGCCGGAGTTCCAGCCACGCTGGTCGTCAAAGCGCCAGTAGTACTGCCGGTCCTCACGCAACAGGCGAATGGACGCAGACTTCAGCGGCTGCGGCTTGCCCGCCGCGTCGACGCGCACCAGCTCGAACTCGGCCTTGCCGTCTTCGCTCGTCACGTCGCGGTCGAAAAGCGGGCGCAGCGCCAGCAGCTTCGGCGCTGGCCATACCGCACGTTCGATCGAGCGCACGACCGGCCGACCGCCCGACTCCAGCAAACTGAAGCTGCCCCGCACGAGCATCGGCGAATTGGCCCCTGGCGCAGGCAGCGGCAGGCTCACGCTCGTGCGACCCTGCTCGTCGAGCGTCGCGTCGGCGACCTCCTCGCGCTTGCGGCGCTCGTCGTCCGCGAAGTCACCGAAGACGAAGCCGGGCCATTGGGACGGCAGTGCCAGGCGCTGGCGTTCGACAGCCGCCGACACCAGCAACCGGTTGCCAGCCGCCGGCGCGCCGTAAAGGTAATCGCCCTGCACCTGAACGCCGAAGGCATCCTGCGGCATCAGCACCGGCTTGTCGGTGCGAAGGTCAAGCTTCATGCGCTCGGGGAGGAACTCCTCGACCTGGAACCTCCAGACCGTGTCCGGGCGCTTGGCGCCGGGATCTGCGCGCAACTCCAGCTGCCATGTGCCGGTCTGTGCATCCGGCGGCAGGTTCACGCCACGCTGCAGGTAGCCGGGGAGCTGCTCGGCAGGGTGCCAGATCTCGGTACTCACGGTTCGGCCATCGGGACGCTTGAGCGTGCCGCTGACGGGCACCGGCGGGACAGGCTTGCCGTCGGCATCACGCGCGAGCACCGACACCTGGAAGCTTTCTCCAGGCCGATAGAGGTCGCGTCCCGCATAGGCGAAAAGCTTGGTACCGCGCGAGACGTGGCCACTGGTGTCGAACTCGGACAGGTCCAGCGCCGGCTCACGCAGCACGATCACCGACATCTCCGCCTTCGACCCTTCCGCGCGTCGCGCGACGAGCATAGACGCGGCCGATGGCAGCGCTGCAAAGCTGGCGTGGCCTTCGCCGTCCGCGTCGGCCTTCGCGAGCACACGCCCGTTGTCGTCGAGGACCTCGACGCGAACGCCGCCGATCGCCTTGCCACTCTTGAGCGACGTGGCGAAGGCTTCCAGCGACTTCTCGTAGCGATGCAGGTGCAGCCCGATGTCGCTCACGTAGAAGTAGGTCACCTGGTAGTCGCCCGCGAAGCGGCCGGGCTGGCTCATCACGGCGACGTACACGCCGGGTTCCTGCAGCTCCTTGATCGTCTCGACGGGAATGAAGGTGACGCGGCGCTTGTTTGGCGTTTCCTCCGTGACGAAGCGGTTGAGGTAAACGCTGCGCGACGATTGCCGCAACTGATCCAATTCGTAACCCGGCACCACGCCCTTCAGTCGCGTGTTCTCCGAATACCCCTCGGCATCGCGGTCGCCCGGCTCGCTCCCGCTGTTGTCGGCGCCGGCGTCGCGGCGCGCTCCAGCCACCTTTTCAAAAAAGCGCGGCAGTTCGGAGGGCTGCAGCCTGAGGAACTGGACGTCGACCTCGGGCACATTGACTGTCACGATGGGCAGGCCACCGTTCTGCCCCGCCGGCAGCACGGTGCCACGGCTCGCGAAGTAGAACGACGGCGGCATGGACTCGGTCGCCACCTCGCAGAACTTCGGTTCGGCCAGCACCACGCCATCTTTCGAGCGCAGCGTCTTCTGCACCTCGATGCGGAATCGCCGTTGCGGCTGGATGTAAGGGAAGAAGGCAAGCCTGGGGTTGTCACCCACGATCCATGCGCCGTTGAGCAGTTTGCCTTCGGAGGCCGAACCTGCAGGCGCCCCGGCGCTCGCAGCGCTTTCGCGGCCTTGCTCCGCCGCCCCGGAAAGCGGCCCGAGATCGACGACCCGCATGGCCTCGGCCAGGTTCTGCTTGCGGTCCAGGGGCTGGCTGAACACCACAGCCAGGGCGGGCTGGTCGTCCAGCAGGCGGGGCTTGCACTCGAGCGCGACAAACGGGGCCGAGGGGTCCGACCCGAGCAAAAGCTGATCGCGGTGCGATGTCGACGTTCGGTGTTGCCACCACCACCCTGCGCCGATGATCGCCGCCAGGGCGATCACAAGGGCCACGACCAAGGTGGCGGGGCCGCGCTTGCTGGCCATCATTCGAGTTCCTCCCGATTCGCTCGCCGAACGCTCCGATTCGCCCGTCGCGCGATTCGATTCTGCCTCCCGAGCGGCTTAGACTGCGCGTCGAATGAATGCAGGCGATCAGTTCCCCCATGTTTGCAGTGCCCCGTGCATCGGCGTGTTCGACTCCGGCGTCGGCGGGCTTTCCGTGCTGGTTGCGCTTCGTGAGCGCCTGCCGCGCGCACCACTTCACTACGTCGCGGACTCCGCCTTCGCGCCCTACGGCGAACGGTCCCGTGCGGAGGTCGTCGACCGTTCGATGCGAATCGTGCAGCGGCTGCTCCAACAGAACGCCGCGCTCGTCGTCGTGGCGTGCAACACAGCGACGGCACTCACGATCGATGCCCTGCGCGAGCGCTGGCCGCAGGTTCCGTTCGTCGGTGTCGAACCGGGCAT
>DASTGE010000549.1:0-3580 GCA_035719405.1 Burkholderiaceae bacterium | reverse complement strand
GTCTTGGCGAAGACGAACGCCAGGCCCACGGAGGCCACGAACAGCACCAGCAGCGAGCGCAGGCCGGGCGAGCCGTCATCCTCGCGGATGGTGCGCGCCTCCTTGGGCAGCGCCGGCACCCAGGTCTTCTGCCATAGGCTCGCCAGCAGGATGAAGACGCCGTACATCCCGGTGAGCAGGAACCCGGGAATGAAGGCGCCCTTGTAGAGATCGCCCACGCTGCGGCCCAGCTGGTCGGCCAGCACAATGAGCACGAGCGACGGAGGGATGATCTGCGCAAGCGTGCCCGACGCGGCGATGACGCCGGTGGCGATCCGACGGTCGTAGCCGTAGCGCAGCATGATCGGCAGCGAGATCAGGCCCATCGAGATCACGGACGCAGCCACCACGCCGGTGGTGGCCGCCAGCATCGCACCGACGGCGATGACCGCATAGGCGAGGCCGCCACGGATCGGGCCGAAGAGCTGTCCGATCGTGTCCAGCAGGTCCTCGGCCATGCCGGAACGTTCAAGGATCAGCCCCATCAGGGTGAAGAACGGGATCGCCAGCAAGGTGTCGTTCTGCATGATCCCGAAGATGCGCAGCGGAAGCGCCTGCATCAGCGACGCGGGCAACAGGCCCAGCTCGACGCCCAGATAGCCGAAGAACAGGCCGCAGGCGGCGAGCGAGAACGCCACCGAAAAGCCCATCAACAGGAACACGATGAGGCCCACGAACATGATCGGGGCCATGTTGTGCTGCAGGAACTCGATCACGACCGGGCCCCCTGCTCGCTGCGCTGGCGGATGACTTCGGCCAGTTCCTCTTCCGCCGTCTTCTCGACCTTCTTTCGCGTGGGATCGTCGATCAGGCCCGTCAGGAACGCGATGCGCTTGATCAACTCGGAGATGGCCTGCAGCCCGAGCAGCGCAAAGCCCGCGGGCACGAGGGCGAATACCGGCCAGCGCACCAGGCCGCCTGCGTTGGACGACATCTCCTGCGAGACGAAGGCCTTGACGACCAGCGGCATGACGAGGTCGATGACGACGAACACGAACGGCAGCAGGAAGGCGACAAGCCCGAAGATCTCGACCTTGATCTGTGTGCGCTTCGAGAAGCGGCCAAGCACCACGTCGATCTTCACGTGCTCCTGGCGCAGCAGGGTATAGCCGGAAGCGAGGAGAAAGACGCCCGCGAACAAGTACCACTGGATCTCGAGGAAGGCGTTGGAACTGGTGTTGAACGCTTTGCGTACTGTCGCATTGACGGCGCTGATGAGCACCGCCGCGAGCACGAGCCAGGCGACCGAACGGCCGACCCACTCATTGAGGCGGTCGATCAGCCGGGACAGTTGAAGCAGGGCGGACACGGATTCTCCTCGCGAATTCATCCAGGCGCGAAGGGTGAGCCGAGCCTTTCGCCGCCGCCCGGACTGGGCGGGCTCAAGCCCGGGTTGCAACGCCTTTGGGCATGTAGTTTGACACGCGGATGGGGTAGCCGTTTCGACGTACGAAAGGACGAGAGGGTTTCATAGCGCGATTCCCGGCGAGCCGGTGCGACTCAGTTTGGGTCGCGGGAGTACTGGCATGCCGTGCAGGAAGAAGCCCGAGAGAAGGGGAGTTCTGCATGGCGTAGGGCCAGAAGGGATGAAGAGCGCGAAAAGCTGCGCTATCGGTCCGCCCGCGGATTCAAGAATGATCGGGTCGACAGCGTGTCCGCCAGCAGAGGCTCAAAATTTGAGGAATGGAAGTTGACCAGAAACCTCCCACGGGAGGATGCCGCCGAAATAACGAAAATGAGAGAGCTATACAGGCAGTATGGAGAACAAGAGTCTGCCGCATGGCCAAGTGAACTGAGGGATTACGTTGAACAGGAAGGCGATTTTTGGTTGCTTGCCAAGACTGCGCCTTCGGATGCTTGATTCAGAGGCCGGCGCCCGGTGGAATTTCCAGAAGAGCAATAGACCTTGGCTGACGTGCTTCGGGTCCAATTGGCGGTAAGCCCACGAATCCGGGCGCGCATCGGATCGGCGCCAGCCGCAAGCTGCTCGTGATGAACCACGAAGCTATGGACACTGGCGCGTCCTGATCAGATCGCTCCCTTGCGCAGTCGCTCCAGGATGCGGTGGCGATACTCGGCAATATCGCGCTCCGGGAATGTGAGGGGGTTGCCCGGTCTGGCGCTCAACGCCGGGCTCTCGGGCGGTTCGTCGCGACGGATCGTGGCCGATATGCCCCCTCAAATCGCGCAAGAGCTACTTCGAGGTGGAATTCGCCTTCGTCACGCTGGATTGTCGGCGATGGGCCTTCATGTGGTGGCCGGTGTGATGGGAGCCCTTTGCCTGCCCCATCTGCGAGCCGGCCTTGCTCTGCTGTGCCGCGAGTTCTTGCGCGTGGCGCTCGACGGCCTCGGCCTTTGCGGGATCGGTACTCATCGTGACGCCTTTGTCATCGGGCGTCGCGGCGTGGGCGCCGATGGTCAGGGCGCAAGCGGCGAGCGCGAATGCGATTCGAGTCATCATCCTTGATCTCCTTCCAGTTTCGATACGCAGGTTGAACGATTCAACGCGGACGGAAGTTGACGTGCCAGATGTCATTCAACGGCAAGGTTGCGTAACGTCAGCAACGATCCACGAATTCAGATGTGTCTTAAGTCAAAGCGCGGAGGCTGCCATGAACAGCCTGGTTGAGCGTGCACCGCTACGGCAGAACGCAACGAGGGGCCGCGGCATCGTGTTCAGCGCTTCGGCGAAGCGCTCGATTTCCTCCGGGCTCTGGTGGCCGCTGGCGACCGGCAGAAAGAGGTACTGCAGGCCGGCCGCTTTCGCCGCGGCCTCAATGGCTGCACTCGTGGGCTGGTCTGGCCCGTGCTCGAAGTCAGGGCGGTTGTTGATCACCGACTTGAAGCCGGCGGCTGCGACCTCGGGGATGGCTTCGGGCGTGAGCTGCGGGGCGACGAAGACATCGGGCGCGATGGGGCGTAGAGAGATTGACATGACCGCGGACTTTAAGCCTTCAGCGCCTGCCTGACGGCCGCGGACACTTGCCCCATCTCGGCCTTGCCGCCCAGGCGCGTTTTTGCAACGCCCATGACCTTGCCCATGTCGCCCGGGCCGCTGGCCCCGAGTTCCGCGACGATGCCGGCCACTTCGGCGGCGATTTCATCGGCTGACAGCCGCTGCGGCAGGTAGCCTTGCAGCACGGCAATCTCCGCGCTTTCCTTGTCGGCGAGGTCGGTGCGGCCCGCCTGGGCATAAGCGGCCACCGAGTCCTTGCGCTGCTTGATCAGCTTGTCGACCACGCTCACAACGGCGGCGTCATCGAGCATTACGCGCTCGTCGACCTCTTTTTGCTTGATCGCGGCCAGCAGCATCCGGATGGTCGACAGTCGGGCTGCCTCCTTGGCGCGCATCGCGCTCTTCATGTCCTCGGTGATCTGGTCTTTCAGGCTCATGGCTTTCGTATCTTCTGGAAATGAAAAAGCCCGCAACGGCGTCCCGCGGCGGGCTTTATCGTGTGAGGGACGCGAAGCGCGCCGGGTCAGCTCAGTACACTCAGTACAGCTTCTTCGGCAATTGCATGCTGCGCACGCGCTTGAAGTG
>DASTGE010000548.1:0-12046 GCA_035719405.1 Burkholderiaceae bacterium | reverse complement strand
TGAACGCCGCGTCCGCCGGCTCCTGCGGCGCCAGCCCTGAACGAACCTGCTCCCAATGCCACCAACTTCGCGCCGCCTCGCGCTGTGCGTGCAATGGTCCGTGAGCGAAGATGGCAGCCAGCGCGTCGACCACACCTTCGTGCCCCGCCGTCCGGCAAAGCTCGTCCCATTGGCGCCGACCCGCTTCGGTATCCATGCCGAAGAAGCCATTCACATCCTCCCTGCGAGCGAGGAACACGCTGCGCAGAAGCAGCGCACTCACGGCCCCGGGATCGTCGACGGCATGCAGCAGCGCCAGCGTCGCGCCCCACGAACCGCCGACCACGAGCCATTGATCGACGCCCAGCCCGATGCGCAGCAGCCGCAGATCACCCAGAAGATCCGCAAGCGTGTTGTGCTCGATGCCACCGGCAGGGCGGCTGCGGCCCGCACCGCGCTGGTCGACGCACAACACTCGATATCGGGCCGGGTCGAAGAAGCGGGCGAGCAACGGCGAGCAGCCGGAGCCCGGGCCGCCATGCAGCACGAGTGCGGGGATTCCGCTCTCGCAGCCCGATTCCTGCACCCACAACTCGTGCCCGCCGGTCACCGGCAACCATCGCGTGCGAAACGCGCGCGGCGGCGGGTACAGCGAAGACGTGAAGACTGCGGGCAGCACCGGCCAATGGTAGTGCCGCGCGACAGGGATGCGAATCATGAAAATCATGAGGCCGGATTCATGAGCCGGGGCCTTTGCGCGCAGCATCCTCTCGACAACCATTGCGCATGGGATGCGATATCCCACGCTGTGCCGGCCGGTGCAGCGCCACTTCGCCATTTCGATCGACAGGAGATCCTCATGCAATGGACCACCCCGCAGGCGCTTGACTTCCGCTTCGGCTTCGAAATCACGATGTACGTCGCGGCACGCTGATCCGGTTCACGCGCCCTCGGCCCGCGGCGTTCGAGTCAACCCTCGGGGGCCGCAGGCCGGGCTTCTCACGCAATTCCCATCCCCTGATGCACATTACCGTCCTGGGCGCCTCGGCGGGCGGCGGCTTTCCGCAGTGGAACTGCAATTGCCGAAATTGCGCGGGCGTGCGTGACGACACCATTCGCGCCAAGCCCCGCACGCAGTCTTCCATCTTCGTGCGGCCTGACCACGGCGCGAACGGCATTCTGTTCAATGCCTCGCCCGACATCCTCCAGCAAATCCGCGCCAACCCTGCCCTGCAGCCGGCAAGGCGTCTGCGCGATACCGCCATCGCCGGCGTGGTGCTGATCGACGGACAGATCGACCATGCAACCGGGCTCTTCATGCTTCGCGAGCGCGACACGCGACTGCCTCTGTGGTGCACTGACCCGGTGGCCGAGGACTTGAGCCACGGCAATCCGATCCTGCGCGTTCTCGAACACTATTGCGGCGTGCGGCGCGGGCAGATCCCGCTCGACGGTGCGTCGTTCGAAGTGCCCGGCGTCACGGGCCTGACGCTGCACGCGCTGCCCCTGTCGAGCAAGGCTGCGCCCTATTCACCGCATCGCGATCATCCTGCGCCGGGCGACAACATCGGCATCACCATCACCGACCGGCGTCGTGGCACGAAGCTGTTCTACGCGCCTGGATTGGGGGACATTACGCCGCAGGTGTTCGACGCGATGTCCGGGTCCGATGTGGTGATGGTCGACGGCACCTTCTGGACCGACGACGAGATGATCCGCCTGGGGTTGTCGCGCAAGACCGCGCACGACATTGGTCATCTCGCGCAATCGGGCCCCGGCGGAATGATCGAATGGCTCGGCCGGCTGCCTCCGACCACGAGGCGCTGTCTGATCCATATCAACAACACCAACCCCATCCTCGATGAGGATTCGTCCGAACGGGCCGAATTGGAACGTGCAGGCATCGAGGTCTGCGAGGACGGCATGGAGATCACGCTGTGACGACAACGACGGAGACAAGCGCCTGGAGCCGCAATGAATTCGAAGGCCGCCTGCGCGAGCGCGGACGCGCCTATCACATCCACCACCCCTTTAACCGGATGCTCAACGAGGGTCGCGCGACACCGCAGCAGATTCGCGGCTGGGTGGCCAACCGCTTTTACTACCAGATCGCAATTCCCGTCAAAGACGCGGCCATTCTTTCAAATTGCCCCGACCGCGAAGTTCGACGCGGGTGGGTGCAGCGCATTCTCGACCATGATGGCTTCGAACTCGGCGGCGTGAAGGACGAAGGCGGCATTGAGGCCTGGCTGCGCCTGGGCGAAGCCGTTGGCCTGACGCGCGAGGAGGTGCTCGACCAGCGGCATGTCGTTCCCGCGTTGCGATTTGCGGTCGACGCCTATGTGAACTTCGCTCGTCGCGCGCCGTGGCAGGAGGCGGTGTGCTCCTCGCTCACCGAGCTCTTCGCGCCAGAGATCCACAAGCAGCGGTTGGCGTCCTGGCCTGAGCACTATCCATGGATCGAGTCGCAAGGGCTGCAGTACTTCCGCAATCGGGTCAGCCAGGCACGGCGTGATGTCGAGCAGGGCCTTGCAATCACCCTCGATCACTTCTCCACGAGGACGCTGCAGGAGCGTGCACTGGAAATTCTTCAATTCAAGCTCGACATTCTCTGGTCGATGAACGACGCGATGGCGTTGAAATACGGCGTGTCATGAGTGCGACGACATCGACCGTTCCACGTATCGCCGGGGGCTTCCGATTGCAATGGGAGTCGGCACAGGACTGCCATGTGCTGCTGTATCCCGAAGGCATGGTCAAGCTCAACCGGAGCGCCGGCGAGATTCTCGCGCGCTGCGATGGAAGCAAGGACGTGGCGGCAATCGTCTCCGAGCTGGAAACGGCCTTCACGACCGAGGGGCTGCAGCCGGACGTGCTGGCGTTCGTCGATCTGGCGCAACGGCAGAAATGGATCGAATGGGATTGACACAGTGATGACGACTTCACCCCCTCCCGGTCCGCCCCTGTGGCTGCTCGCCGAACTCACCTACCGCTGTCCGCTGCACTGCGTCTTCTGCTACAACCCGCTCGACTTCGCGGACCATCCCGATGAGCTTTCAACCGACGACTGGCTGCGTGTTCTTCGCGAAAGCCGCGAGCTGGGCGCGGTCCAGTTGGGTCTGTCGGGGGGCGAACCGCTGCTGCGCGATGACCTGGAGATCATCATCGCCGAGGCGCGGCGGCTCGGCTTCTACACGAACCTTCTCACCTCCGGCATCGGACTCACCCCAGAGCGCGCAAGCGCGCTGAAACAAGCGGGCCTGGACCATGTGCAGTTGTCGTTCCAGGATTCCACGCGGGAGATGAACGACTTCCTCTCGCACACCAAGACCTTCGAGCTGAAGAACCGCGTCGCGCGCATCATCAAGGAGCAGGGCTGGCCGATGGTGATGAACGTGGTCATCCACCGGATGAACATCGACCATGTCGACCGCATCATCAGCATGGCGCATGAGATGGGCGCCGAATATCTCGAGTTGGCCAATACGCAGTATTACTCATGGGCCTTCCTCAACCGATCGCAACTGTTGCCCACGCACGAACAGCTCAAACGCGCCGAGGCGGTGACGGACGGGTGGCGCAGTCGTCTGGAAGGCTCGATGCGCATCTTCTTCGTTGCGCCCGACTATCACGAGGGCACGGTAAAGCGCTGCGTCAACGGCTGGGGAAGCACGCTGCTGAACATCGCGCCCGATGGCGTCGCCCTGCCCTGCCACACGGCCCGCATGCTCCCGGGCCTGTCGTTCCCCAACGTGCGCGAGAAGTCGCTGCGCGAAATCTGGTTCGAGTCCGACGGATTCAACCGCTATCGCGGAACCGGGTGGATGAAACAGCCGTGCGCGAGTTGCGAGCACAAGGAACGTGACCTGGGCGGTTGCCGCTGCCAGGCTTACCTTGTGGCACGGGACGCCGAAGCCGCTGACCCCGTGTGCATCAAGAGCCCGCACCATGACCGCATCGAGGCAGCCGTGTCGGAAGCGGCACAGGCGACCATGCTTTCCGAGCGCCCGCTCGTGTTCCGCGACCCGGTGAATTCGAGGCGGCTTGCGAGGCAGGCGTGACCTCGCAACCCGGGTCTCAATTCAGCCGATCAGACGCAGGAGACCAGGGTCGAATCTGGCGACCGAAAGACGCCGTATGACGATTCAGTGCACTATGAACCGGCTTCGCGCGTAGCCTGCGAGGGCCCTGCCATCGTGGTCGGGTCCGTCGCGCCCAGCCTCGGATCGGCGCGCAGTTCATCTTCCTTAACCTTCGTGATCGCGGACAACAAACGAATCCGTTTATCGTGCGGCAAGCCCTTTACCTCCGCACTGATTGCGTAGATGCGTCGCGCCCATTCCATCCCTTTCTCCCGTCCGAGATTGGGAATCGACATGCGAACGTTCTGCGTGAGCCGCACCATGGCGGGGTCTGTCTCACGCAGTGCCGCTTCGCGGCGCAGATTATTACTTCGAACCTCCGTGACGAAAGACAGCAAATAAATCTTTTCCTCGTAGGACAACGCTTGAAACTGCGCATTCGTTGCGTGGATGCGTCGCGCCCATGCAAGCGCTGGCTCATCATCCTGCCTCGGAGTTTGCATGCGTATGTTCTGCACCAAATTCTCGAAGCCCGGATTCCTGTCGTGCAGTACCGGCTGGGCACGCAGATCAGCTTCGCGGGCGCCAGTGACTGCGGCCAGTATCCTGATTCTCTCTTTCTCTGGCAAAGCCCGAACCGACTCGTCGAGCCTGAAAATTCGTATTGCCCACGGTATGTCCTTCTCGTTGTCCAACACCCGGCGCGGAACCCGCATACGGATGTCATTCACTGTTTCTTGAGTTTTCGGGTCCGTGTCTCGCAATCGCGGCTGGGTTGCCAGAGTCGATGCCTTCGCCCCTGTTACCACAGCAAGCGCGGAAATCCGCTCTTTTTCCGGCAGGGCACGCACCTGCGCATCGCTTTGAAAGATTCGCAGTGCCCATGCTGTTGGCCCTTCCGACGGCCGCCGTGGCAGCCGCATGCGCACGTCCTCGGCACTCCGGGCGGTTTTCTCGTCCGTGTCCCGCAGCTGCGGCTGTTCCCTGAGACGTTTTGCTCCGGTCGCCTTGTTCAGCACCGAGATTCGGTTCTTGAACGGCAACTCCTGCACCCGCTTGTCGGCGCCATGAATGCGTCGTGCCCAAGCCAACAGTGATTCGTTGTTGTCCTCGTCTCGTGGCATGCGTGTGCGCAGTTCCTCGGCGAGTTGACTCAAAGGAGAGGCAGGTGTGGGCGCCTGCTGCGCAGTCCCGTCCTGTTCATCCTCTCGCTGCGCACCTTCTGGCCGACCCTCATCAGGCGTCGTCATTTGCAGGCCCGATATTTCGGCGTGCGCCAGAAATTGCAGTTCGCTGGGGTGCGCCATCAGCTCCTGAATCATGGCCTCGATATCCGCGTCCTCGACACCCGCCTGGTCCGGCGCGGCATTCACCCACCGGGTCGGAAGGATGTTTGCGCGCGGCGCAAGAGTGCCCGATACAGCCGGCCGGATACGCCCGGCCGGTATTCCTTCGCGCGGTACCAGCCCCGCGCCCTCGACTCGCGCCCGCCGATGTTGGGGTTCGTCATTGGGCTGCGGACATTGCGATGCGCGATCGGCAGCGGCAGTGCCCTGGTTATGAATTCGCTTCACTTGGTATCTCCAATCACTCCATGAGAGAACAGATCGGCGCCGGGCGCCGCGCGACTCCACATCACAAAAGAGGTCGTAACGCTGCCTGTTTCTTCTCGGCGCAAGAGATTGCCACCTCGTACAACTCGATTTGGTCGAGAAGGTTCGCATCAGGGTCGCTGACACCACTATCGGAATCGAGCGCATGTGCGCCATCCGTCAGGAGTCGATAAGAGCCGTTCGACTCGCTCGCATCGGTCAGGGCGAGCACGTGCGCGAACGAGATGACCTCGTTGTCGCTCATTGTTGTCGCCAATCCCAAGGCGGTAAGCGCGCTGTTGTCCTTCAGTTGTCGCGACATGGCGTCGACGGGGGTCAGCCAGACCTTTCTTTCGTGCGGCTCGTGCGCCAGCGTTGCATCTGCCCGCATCTGACTCGTCAGTGCTGCGGTCAGATACTCCAACTCCGCACGCGATACGTTCGACCCGGCGCCCCCCAGCAGGACGAGCGAGACATGCCCTGGGTACTCGGGGTCGTGCCGCGCCAATAGCGCCATATGATGTCCTCCGAAGTCGACTGTCGCCTGCCAGTCAATTTCGTCGCGCAAGCCCTGAACGACCGCTTCACCCAGACTGCGCACGGCTTCAGCGTCGCGCCTCTTCAGCGCTTCGACGTCGACGCGGTGAGCCGAAAGCTTGCGGCTCCCGTCTTCCATCCTGACTCCATCGAGCAACAGATCGAGGAACTCCGCATCACGCGCTGGAGGAAGGGGCGTGCGCTTCTCCAGAGAGTCCGTCAGTTCCTGCACGTATGCCTTCATGGCCTGCAGCCTCTCGCGTGATTCGGCGGCCCCGTTGAGGATGTCTCTCACGTACCAAACGGCGCGCCTGTACATTTTCAGGCGCTCCAGTTCATACTCCCGCTCGCTTGTCGGCACGTTCA
Source organism: Burkholderiaceae bacterium (assembly GCA_035719405.1). Taxonomy (GTDB): domain Bacteria; phylum Pseudomonadota; class Gammaproteobacteria; order Burkholderiales; family Burkholderiaceae_C; genus CAMLIZ01. The sequence goes on along the minus strand of DASTGE010000548.1, from coordinate 5,490 downwards.
AAAGGCCTCGAATATCCTCAGGGACTTGCGAAGATCCCGCCGACTTGGCCACCCGCACAGCCAACAACTGCTGGTGATCCGGCTGACTTGCCAATGTTTCTTCATGAAACCCCTGCACCTCGCGATCGTGGGGAACTTCGCGAACTGACGCGAGCGAGCAGATCGCGCCGCCTTCCCAGTACTCCGGACTTTCCACCGACCGGTCGAGGAGCGTCAGCCAGACTTTCGGTTTGACGGCCCGCTCCGGCCCCGACAATGCGCGTCTCAGGTGCTCATGCAACAGCGTCGCAACCCACTTCCACTGTGACGATCCGACGCTGAAGGAGCGGCGCTGCTGCACGACCACCAGTGACACATGCGCCGCTTCCTGCGGGTTGTGTTTCGCCGACATCGTCACTACATGGCCGGTAATACTGAGCACTGCATTCCAGGTGCCCGCATTCATGTTGTCGATCGCACTGCGCGCCAGGCCCTCGACCGCCTTCATCCCGCCCTCCCGACTGCAGAGCGCTTTGCCGTCAATGATGTGTGTGCTGAGGCGCAAGTCCGGCTGGCGACAATTTTCCGCGGCCGCCAGCAGATCCAGGAACGCCTCGTCTTGCGAGTACAGGTTTCGTTGTTCGTCGTAGGCAAGCTCAAGGTTATTCAGGTACTTCTTCATATCCTGAAACCGGCCGGTCAAGTCCATTAGCCTCTCACCGGGACCCGATTGCCGGACCGCGGCTTGGGGCTCAGTGCCTGACGGCCGCGACTGTATCGGCTCCATCACGCGGGGCCGGCGCGCATTCGCCGTACGCAGCGAAGGTGCGCCGCTTTCGGCTCGCGAAGACCTCGGGGCTGCTGAGGCACCGGACGCTGATGCTGATGCTGATGCTGATGCTGATGCTGATGCTTTTCGCGGTCGCCAGAAGTGCATGAAAACCTTCTCTCTTTATTGGCGTGATGAATTGGAAATCGATGTGACCCCGCTCGGAACAGATGCGGGGCCGGCTGTGGCGTTCAGGGTCTCTTCTCCGAATGCGGCGCCCCGTCAATCACTCCAAAACGCTCCAATGAAATGAAGCGCGGTGGGATAATGCCGGTACGGGTCTGCCACCAGTGTCGCTGCCTTCCGGAGTTCTTGCTGGCTCCGCACGAAAGCATTGCGCAGCGTGCGAAGACTCGCCCGGGTTTAATTCTGAGTTGCGTCAAATGGCAAACTGACAGTCGCAGCGGTCAGACATTGCAGCCATACAGCGATCGAATGCGGCTGCGATGGGTATATGCTTTCGTCAAGCCGATGGAGCAGGAGGCCAGGCCGTCTATCTCGAACTTGCGCTTCGTCTTTCGACACGATTTTTCGGGATATTTCCGGCACCTCGCCCCCTGTGTTGGAGACTGCGGTTTCCAACACAGGGCACCAAAACATGATTCCGCTAAACCAGCCAATCACAGGCACGTATTCCACCACATCGACCTTTGATGAGGCCGCTTCTTCGTTTCCACCGGCTAGACACACGCGAACACTCGACCCGAACGCGGGCCTTGCGCGGCGTCAGCGCCCTCCCTCCTCTTCGTCGAGAAGAGCGCGGTCTGCTCCTCCGGTGCTTGTCCCGGATTCGGAAGACGGCGCCATTCCTCCGAAGCTCGATGCGTCGCTCACCGAGCGTTACGGGAGCATTCGTGCTGCCCGCACAAAGCCGGGGCGGCTGGCGATCCAGAAGACCGAGTTCGACCCCGCTGACGCCGCAAAGCCGGAACATCAACGACGGACACGTTTGAACCCGACCCGGCTGCGGATTGCGAAGGTCGCGGGAGAACGCGGCCAGCCGCCGACGGTGAGGATCTCTGGTCAGACAAGCAATGGGCCTCTCAAAGGCACCCTCGCCGAACACGTCGATCTCGCCGCGCTGAGGAACGGCAGCGTACCTTACAAATGGACGCTCTCGTCCAACGGGACGCTGTTCGTCGGTGAAGCAAAGCCTGTCGACCCGGAGACCGGGGTACGCGTGAAGATGGGCCATCCGACATTGGTGGGCGGCATGATCCAATCTCAGGCGCGATTCGGCGGTGTCCTGAGCTATGACAAGGACAACGACGAATTCATCATTGACAACGACTCCGGCCGCTTCAGCGAGCATGCAGAACTGACACCCGAAAATCTCTCGAATGTGGCCGTGCTGTTCAAGGAAGCCGGCCTTGAAGTTCGCACGCGATGGAAGAAGATGCCCGGCAAGTGATGACTTCGAGCCGGCGTCATCTCGCAGTCGTCCTCTTCGATTGACGACACAAAGGTGTTACCCATTTGAAAAATCGAAGAAGCCCCCCATGCTCATGCTCATGCTCATGCTCATTTGAGACGAAATAGCGTATTTCCTCTCTATGGAGCAATAAATGACATCCCCCTCTTTCCATCGAAACCGAACTCTTCCATCCGGGTCGCGCGCGCAAGTATGGACCCGAATTCTGGAACCAGTTCAGGCACAATGATGCCGTCGTCTATTGCACGTCGCAGAGAGGCGATGATCGCATCCTTACTCAAATCAATAATCGGATTTGATTCATCGAGCAGGCGATCCAGAATTTCTGCCGCCGAACGCTGATGTTCCACGGACGAAAGACATCCTTGGTAAAGCTTTCCCGCTAGGGCAGCGGCAGCTTCGTGCGTGAAGCTCATCGGGAGCATCTGCATGGCCCTTGAGAGCTTGTCCAGCAACGCCAACGACCACGCCTTCGCGGCAGCGTCATCAGCGTTGTACGTATTGTTCAGCTTCCATGCCGTCGTCTGCAAGCTGGCCAGCGCGAACTCGCTCGCAGACTCGAGCAACTCATTGCACAAGGTACGGCAGCTCGACAATACGGCGGGTGACATCTCTGGAAATTCACTTTCTGCCTCCAGGGCGGACACCATGTTTTCAAGCAGTTCAGCCTTTTCGGGTGCCGACATTTCTGGTGCACTTCGCCTCAAATAATCAAGCACGTCGACCTGCTTTTGCTTTTCTCTCGACAGGAACTCCAATCCGCTCGAAAGTTTGAGTGCGATCTGAACTTGCGCATCACGCGTCTTCGGCTTTTCGGAGAAGAGTAGACCGTTTAGAACAGAGATGTTCTGAAACGGATTGTCGTGTCCAATCGACAAGGAACTGATCAACTCGGCGCATTCCAGCGAGGGAGTCTGCTCGACGAAAGTCCAAAGGCAATATTGCACGTCGTCGCTCATCGGGAGCCTCCTTTGCATGCCCCGAACGGCCATCAGCCGAGTTGCGCCGAGCAGCTGGTACTCGATCGCGCGCGCCGACTCACCTCCCTTTGCCACATCCCTTTCAAAACTGCCATCATATTGCGACCGGCCTAGTCGTGGACAATCGATCTCCGTCCTTGCAAGAAGTGCTTCCACATCGTCGTGCGTGATGATTGTGCGGTTGCCGTATAGATTCAACGTGATCGGAAGGGGAAGTTCAAAGTGTCGAGCCGCGGGCGCGCTCGCGCTGAGATCTCTGAGAACGCAAAGTTTCACGTCTTCGACGCGCCCGGGGTCGACGGACCTGGCTTGCAGCAGGGACTCGTAGTACTTTGAGGCGATCTTGTCGAGCAACTCGACGCTCTGCCTGTCGACGACCACCGCACCGTCGCTCAAGTCTTCGCCGGAAGCAACCGCCTCGCTCGCGTTCTGCTCGCATCGCTTCTGGATGTCGTGGACGAAGGCTGCCGGCTGCAAGACGCCCCGATTGCCACGCATGAGCACAGGCACGCCCTTGCGCTGCAAGGCTGCGAGCGGGCGAGACATCACGACCCAGAACCGTGACCAGGCCTCGGCGTCCGGATTGCCCGAAGGTGGAAGGTCCTCGATGACCACCGTGCGTACCTCGGCAGCCTCGCTCAGCGCAGCGCGGCGGAACATGTCCGGCTCCCCGGCCACCACCCGCTTCAAATCGAGCGCTCCAGTGGTGGGGTGGTATTGCGCAGCGCCTCGCTGAAGTCTGGTGCGAGTCAATCCCAACGAATCGAGCGAGATTCCTTGCAGCAGTGGAGGCTCGAATGCTTCATCGAACAGGTTCGGCCCCGAGGCCGGGGGCGGCACATTGCTTAGGTTCGAGCCCGACGCACGTTCGTCGTCTGCTCCACTCATCGCCAAGCCCTCCGCCCCCGTAGTGAGTGGCAGGACAGAAGCGGTCGGTTCCACCGAGTGCCAACGTCCTTCAGCGTCCCTTACTTCGACCCAGACATGTCCCTGGGAATTGATTTCTCCCGTGAGAGAAGCGGCCCTGTGACCGTGGCACAGGCGCGCGGCGATCCCGAACGACTGCATCAGCACAGCCGCGCAGCTGTTGGCGAATTCGTGGCATACACCCTGCCCGACGCTCAAGAACCGCCTGCACCGCTCGCCCAGAGAAGACGTGCGATTCAGCGCCTTGGCGTCGTCATGGGAGTACTCCAGCGTCGTGCGGAATATCCTCGCCAGCTCGTTGGCAACTTCGATGTCGCTCATGTGGGTTTGAGCACGAAGGACGGACAGCGACCCGATCTCCTCGGCCAGAGTCCGCTTGAAAGCTCGCGCGAGGTCAGGAAATTTCGGCGGCAGGTGGAGTGGAGTATTGTCTGCCTCGCCCGCGGCGTCGATGTCGTCGACCAGGCTGTACGTCGCCGAGCGAACGATTTCCCCGTGACCTTGCATCCGCACATACCAGCCGCCCCGCTCGTCGCGATGAACGGTGTCCGGCTGGTGATCGTCCAGCCGGAGCGCCGTTGGCCTCCGGTTCGCCGGCACCGGGATATACACACGCCGTTCCCCGTTCACACCTTCGATCAGCGCGTCACGCAAGGCAATGTGCGGACCTTGAGGGGGAACGACGCGATTGTCTTCCTGCCGTGCCGCCCACGCCCAATCCTGGCCTCCCACTGTCGTTCGGGACACGGCCAGATAGTCGTCTCCCGGCCCTGCGTTCTTGACGTGACCGAGGTGACCTAGCCGTTCCCGGCTGCCCACGCCCGAGCGAGTCAATCTGTTCGGCTTGAAGCTCCCCGTCCCGTCGGCCGGACGGCGTGCAGAGTGACTCAGGCGGCCGGTAGAGGAGGTCAAGCCGCGCCCCGCGGCGACAATCATGCGGCCGGCCCGGGCCAAGGGCGTGGCAATGTGAAGCAAGCTGCGGCGCACAGATGAATTGCGCTGCCTTATAGGCGGCATCGCGCTTGCAGCAGACTGCGATACAGGGCTGTCTGACAAGTGCGCCACAAAGAGCCGGTCTCGACGGGCCTCCTGGAGCATGAACCCGACCAGCTCCGCCGGCTGGCCGTTGGGATGGAAGCTCAGCTCATGCCGCCTTGCGTCGTAGATGACGGGACCAGGCCTCGACAGCGTAGGGTCGCTACGCCAGGCTGGTTGACACATGCCGGGGTATTGCAGCCCCAGTGCCGCGCTCAATTGCCTCGCAAGCTGCTCTTCGCGCGCCTTGGGTGATGCCGATGCCACCGCATGGGGCTGCGCGGCGAGACTGCAGTAGAAGCTGTATT